>JADHME010000013.1 GCA_016780245.1 Flavobacteriaceae bacterium
TAATCCTTTTGATTGTATGATGCATATTTTTCATTTACTGTAATAACAATAGGATTATGCCCCATTTCTTTTAAATACTTTGAAAAATACATCCATCTCTGAACACCTGATCCACCTGATGGTGGCCAATAGTATGTGATAATTAAAATGTTTAGTTTAGAAGCCAAACTAATTTAATTTTAGTTGAGCTCCTACTCCAAATACTTCTCTAACCTGTAGTCTAGATATTGCATTATCATCATATATTAATTGAAAAATTAATTGTGTAGATAATAGTGGGTTAATATCAAAATCAATTTGAACAAGATAATCAAGGTCAACATTTGAGGCATCTTCTAAATAATTTGAGAAAAGCTTTAAATCTTGTCTGTAATTAACATTTTCAAAAATTGAGCCTTCTGAATGAAATGTCAAGTTTGCCCCTAATTCATAACGTGAAGATTTCTTTTTATCAACACCAAAATATTTGTCATTACCGGTTAAGTTATCAGTAAATCTCTTGCTAACTAAAATCAATCTTGATGCAATTGGAGAATAATTAAGCCAGAGCTTTTCACTTTTCTTCCATAGAAAACCAGATCCTATTTGAAAGTATGCTGGTGATAAAGCTTGAGTTGTTAATTCTCTTATTTCATTGTTATCAGAGTCCTTTTTGTATTTATAGCCTCTACCTATTTGCGATGTAAAATTAAAAAATGCAGAGAAAGATAAATTCTTTGAGAATTCTTTACCAATAATTGACTGGATTAATACCCTATCATCAATTTTTCTTGCAAAAGGTGCATTTTTAAACTTTGCTAAACCGTATGCTGACTCAAAATTAGTTAACCAATTCCAACCAAGGTTTGTATATTCCCATTTATAATCAAATTTTATAGTTCCGGAAAAATTATTTGTTCCACCTCCAACCCAATCACTAAATCCAGTTTGATTTAATAATACAGCAACATTTCCTTTTGTTGCCCACAGTGAATCTTTAGGTTTTGATTCTTGTGAATAAAGGTTTAAACTTACAGCAAGAAAGAAAATGAATAAATTGTTTTTCATTAATTTCTACAAAAATCCTAGTTCTAGTTTTGCTTCCTCACTCATTAAATCTTTAGTCCATGGCGGATCAAAGGTGATCTCAACTTCGGCTGTTTTAACCTCATCAATAGACTTAATTTTCTCTTCAACTTCTTGGGGTAAGGTTTCTGCAACTGGACAGTTTGGGGTAGTTAAAGTCATTAGAATTTTTACTTCATTGTCTTCGTTTACAAAAACATCATAAATTAATCCTAGCTCATAAATATCAACTGGAATTTCAGGATCAAAAATTGATTTTAATTCTTTTACAATTTTTTCGCCTAGATCTTGTGAATTCATTTTATTTTTTGACATATTCTACTGTTTAGATTGGTATGCTAAGGCATATATTTTAATTTGTTTTATCATAGCTAGTAAACCATTTGCTCTGGTTTGTGATAGATGAGTATTTAATCCAATTTTTTCAATAAAATCAATTTTTGCTTCTAAAATATCTTCTGGTCTATGACCGGAGAAGACCCTAATTAAAAGAGAGATAATTCCTTTTGATATAATAGCATCACTGTCAGCTTCAAATATAACTATGTTATTCTTAAACGATGAATTTAACCAAACTTTACTTTGACATCCTTTAATTAGATTTGAATCTATTCTTGAATTGTTATCAAAATTGGGAAGATTTTTTCCTAAATCAATTAAGTATTGATATTTTTCGGACCAATCCTCAAAAAAATCAAATTCATCAATAATTTCATTTTGTATCTGCTGTATTGTTTGCACATTTAAAATTAATGAATTATCCTAACATTTTAGATGCTTTTATCAAAGCGTCGATGAATAAATCAATTTCACTTTTTGTATTATAAAAAGAGAATGATGCACGAACAGTACCTGGTATTTTGTAGAAATCCATTATTGGCTGAGTACAATGTTGGCCTGTTCTTACAGCGATTCCAAACTGATCAAGAATTGAACCAATATCAGATGGATGATGATTACCAATGTTAAATGATATAACAGATATTTTTTGATTGTTATCACCGTAGATTTTTATACCATCAATTTTTTTTAGATTTTCGGTTGCATAATCTAGAAGTTCTTTTTCATGGTTTTCGATATTATCAAATCCAATTGAATTCATGTAATCAAGTGCAACTCCAAAAGCTATTACTCCTGCTATATTTGGTGTTCCTGCTTCAAATTTATGAGGTAGGTCAGCATATTCAGTTTTTTCAAAAGTTACATTTGAAATCATTTCACCTCCACCTTGATAAGCAGGAAGTGAGTTTAAAAGTTCTGATTTTCCATATAGAAAGCCAACACCAGTAGGACCACATAATTTATGTGCTGAAGCAACATAATAGTCCACATTTAATTCATTGAGATTGATTTTTAAATGTGCAGCACCTTGAGCTCCATCAATTAATACTTGTGAATTGTTCTTATGAGCTAACTCAATTATAAGCTCTATTGGATTTATAGTCCCTAGGGTATTAGATACATGATTAACAAAAACAAATTTAACTTTTGGGTTAAGCATTGATTTATATTCATCGATATCTAAAGTTCCATCATTTTTAATTGGAATAACTCTCATAGTCGCACCAGTTTTCTCACAAAGCATCTGCCAGGGAACTATGTTTGAGTGATGCTCCATTGCAGAGATAATTATTTCATCGTCTTTTGTCAAAATACTTTGTAAACCAGAGGAAACAATATTAATTCCATGTGTTGTTCCAGAAGTAAAAATTATTTCATGATTTTCAGAGACTCCAAAATGCTTTCGGACTTTTGTTCTTGATTCTTCATACTGGCTTGTAGCATCAGCACTGAGTGAATGTAGACCTCTATGAATATTTGAATTGAATTTTTTATAGTAATCAGAAATCGCATCTATGACTTGTATTGGAGTTTGAGAAGTTGCAGCATTATCGAAATATACAAGATCGGTATTATTTACTATTCGATCTAGTATGGGAAAATCTTCTCTTATTTTGTATACATCAAACATTTATAGATCAAAACCAAGATTTACTCCTAGTTTATTGGCAATTAGTGAATTTATTCTTCTTTTTAAATTAGGGATGTTAACACTTTCTAATACATTATTTGCAAAGGCATAGGTAAGAAGTGCTTTAGCCTCTTTTTCTGGGATTCCTCTTGTTTTCAAATAGAAAAGAGCTTCCTTATCAAGTTGTCCTACTGTACAACCATGGGAACATTTTACATCATCGGCAAAAATTTCAAGTTGAGGTTTAGTATTAACTTTAGATTTGTTATCAATCAAAATATTGTTATTCTGCTGAAAAGCATTAGTTTTTTGTGCAATTTTATCTACAATAATTTTACCGTTAAATACACCTACTGATCTATCTGAAAAAATTCCTTTATAATCCTGATGACTCTCACAGTTAGGTTGCGCATGATTTACAAGTGTATTATGATCAACATGTTGATTTCCCTCTAAAATTGTAATCCCTTTTAGTGTAGATTGAATATTTTCACCTTTGTGATAAAAATTAAGATTATTTCTTGTTAATTTACCACCAAAAGAAAATGTATGAACACTAACATTACTATCTCTTTCCTGACTTATAAATGTATTATCAATTAGGCTTGATGTGTTTAAATCATTTTGGATCTTGTAATATTCTACAAAAGCATTTTTTTCAGCATAAATTTCAGTTAGACTGTTAGTAACAACTGAGTGGTCTTTAAGACTTTGATGTCTTTCAATTACTTCAATTTTAGATCCTTTATCAGCAATTATTAAATTTCTAGGTTGTAACCAAATTGAATTTTGATTACCCGTTGAAAAATGCATTATTTGCACTGGATCTTCAGGACAGACACCTTCCGGAATATAGATGTACGCACCTTCTTTTGTGTAAGAAGTGTTTAATGATGCTAAGCTTTCAGAACTTGGAACTACTTTATTAAAATATTTCTTAATTCTTTTCTTGTATTTGTCTTTTGACAATGCAGCTGAAAGAACACATATATCCTTACCATCATGAGTAGTTTTTGAAAGGAATGGACTGTAAGCCCCATCTATAAATACAATTTTAAAAGAGTCAATATCATTAAGCAGATATTTTTTAACATCTTTTAATTCAACATTAGTTTCAGATTTCGCATATAGATTGTAGTCTTTTTGAACTAAGGATTTTAGAGAGGTGTACTTCCATGATTCATCTTTTTTTGATGGAAAACCTAATTCCTCAAATCTTTTTAATGCATCTTTTCTGTCCTTGTGAATTGGATTTAACAAATCAACATCTTGTTCAAAAGCAATAAATGAGTCCAATAATTTTTCTTGAAAGTTCATATTATGACTTTGCATTTTTTAACCAATCGTAACCTATTTCTTCAATTTTTTTTGCTAGGTTTTTATCTCCGGATTTTACAACTTTACCATCCATTACTATGTGAACATAATCTGGGACGATATAGTCAAGTAGCCTTTGATAATGAGTAATTACTAAAACAGAATTATTATCATTACTACACTTAATAACTCCATTTGCAACTATCTTTAGTGCATCAATATCTAAACCGGAATCAGTCTCATCAAGAACAGCTAATTCAGGCTCCATCATTGCCATTTGAAAAATTTCATTTCTTTTCTTTTCACCTCCAGAGAAACCTTCATTAAGAGATCTTGATAAAAAATTTGAATCTATTTCTAGTAGGGCCGCTTTTTCTCTTATCTTTTTGAGCATTTCACTAGAAGGCATTTCGTCTAAACCTTTTGATTTCCTAGATTCATTTATAGCAGTCTTAATAAAATTAGTTACTGTAACTCCTGGAATCTCTACAGGATATTGAAATGACATAAATACTCCTTCATGTGCTCTCTCCTCCGGACTAAATTCATTAATTTCTTGATCTTTAAAGAATATATTTCCTTTTGTGATTTCATAATCTTCATGACCTGAGATAACATTTGCAAGTGTACTTTTACCTGAACCATTGGGGCCCATAATTGCATGAATTTCACCTTTATTAATTTTCAGGTTTATTCCCTTTAAAATTGATCTACCTTCTATTTTACAATGTAAATTATTTATTTCTAACATATCTTAATTTTATCCAACTGATCCTTCAAGAGAGATTTCCAATAATTTTTGTGCTTCAACAGCAAATTCCATTGGTAATTTATTTAGAACTTCTTTACTAAAGCCGTTAACTATTAGTGCAAGAGCTTTTTCTGTATCAATACCTCTTTGATTACAATAAAATATTTGGTCCTCACCAATTTTACTAGTTGTAGCTTCATGCTCAATTTGGGCAGTTTTATTTTGAACTTCAATGTATGGGAATGTGTGAGCTCCACATTTATTTCCCATTAATAATGAATCACACTGTGAAAAGTTTCGTGCATATTTAGCAAGAGGTGAAATTTGTACGAGTCCTCGATAGCTGTTCTGTGATTTACCAGCAGAAATACCTTTGGAAATAATAGTACTTTTGGTATTCTTACCTATGTGTATCATTTTAGTTCCTGTATCTGCTTGTTGGAAATTATTTGTAACAGCAATAGAATAAAACTCACCAATGGAATTATTACCTTTTAAAATACAAGATGGATATTTCCATGTAACAGCAGAGCCAGTTTCAACTTGAGTCCAAGATATCTTTGACCTTTCGTGACATATCCCTCTTTTTGTAACAAAATTGTAGACTCCTCCTTTTCCTTTTTTATCTCCAGGAAACCAATTTTGAACAGTTGAATATTTAATCTCTGCATCATCTAGAGCAATTAACTCTACAACAGCAGCATGAAGTTGATTTTCATCTCTTGAAGGAGCAGTACAGCCCTCAAGATAACTAACGTAACTTGATTTGTCAGCTATTACTAGTGTTCTCTCAAATTGTCCAGTACCTGCTTGATTTATTCTAAAGTAAGTTGATAATTCCATTGGACATTTTACACCCTTGGGAATGAAACAAAAAGAGCCATCAGAGAAAACCGCAGAATTCAATGCAGCGTAATAGTTATCTTTTTTTGGAACCACTGTTCCAATATATTTTCTTACTAACTCAGGGTGGTTTTGAATAGCATCAGATATTGAGCAAAATATAATTCCTTTCTCTTCAAGTGTATCCTTGAAAGTGGTGGCTACCGAAACTGAATCAATGACAACATCAATCGCAACACCACTTAGTTTTTTTTGTTCGTCAATAGATATTCCTAGTTTATCGAATGTCTTTAAAAGCTCAGGATCAACTTCGTCAAGTGATTTTAAATCTGGTTTCTTTTTTGGTGCTGAGTAATATGAAATATCTTGGAAGTTAGGTTTTGAATACTTTAAATTAGACCAATTAGGTTCTTCCATAGATTTCCATGTAGAGTAAGCATCCAATCTCCAATCAGTCATCCATTTGGGCTCATTTTTTTTCTTTGAAATTGCTTTTACAATTTCTTCATTTAAACCAACAGGGAATGTCTCAGAGTCTATCTCTGTATAAAAACCATATTCATACTCTTTGGTTTCAAGCTGTTTTTTTAATTCTTCTTCAGTATATGCCATAAAAAAATCCTTGATAACTTTCGGCAAATATACAATTAAATCAGGGTTTATGGAATATTTCTGTATGTTAATAAATCCATAATTATGTTATGATTCATAAATAAAATAAATGGTTCAATTAAGTTAATTTTGAATAATGGATGATTTAGAAAAAGATATTTCAAATAGTCTTCAAAATATTAGTGAAAAAGAGCTAATTAAAAGAATAACAAAATCTTTTAAGAAAAAAAATAATTCTACAAAAGTCGATATTGGTGATGATGCAGCAATTTTAAGTTTTGATAAAACCAATCTAGCTATATCTCAAGATATTTTGGTTGAGGGTGTTCATTTTGATTTATCTTATGTTCCTTTAAAACATCTTGGATACAAAAGTGTTGTAGTAAATATATCTGATGTAATTTCGATGAGTGTAAAACCCTCACAGGTATTAGTTTCAATTGCTGTATCAAATAGATTTAAAATTGAAGCCATGGAGGAGCTCTACGAAGGAATTAAACTTGCATGTTCATTTTATGGAGCTGACTTAATTGGTGGTGACACAACTTCTTCTAATAAAGGACTAATGATATCAGTCACATGTATTGGAAGTACAGAAAGTAATAAGTTTACATTAAGAAGAGGGTCAAAGGAAGAGGATTTACTTGTCGTTTCAGGTGACCTCGGATCTGCATATATGGGTCTCCAAGTACTTGAAAGAGAGAAAAAGGTTTTTGAGGTTAATCCTAAATCTCAACCAGATCTTTCTAACTATAGCTATTGTATCGAAAGACAGCTAAAACCAGAAGCTAGAGTAGATATTATTAATCACCTAAATGAATTGAATATAAACCCCACCTCAATGATAGATATTAGTGATGGTCTTTCATCAGAGATTAATCATCTTTCAGACAATTCAGGATTATCTTTTCATATTTATGAAGATAAATTACCTATTTCAGAGGAAACCAAAAAAATATGTAAAGAGTTTCAGATTAGCCCAACAATTGCCGCTCTAAATGGTGGAGAAGATTATGAATTATTATTTACTGTTCCAAAAAGATTTAAAAAGAAAATTGAAAGCTCTGATTACTTAACAATTATCGGTTCAAGTTTAAATAAGAAAAATGATAATTGTATGATCACAAGTTTGGGTCAAAAAATAAATCTTAGTAGCTCAGGTTGGGATTCATTTAGAGAGGATGATTAACCAAGTGCTACATCTAGCATCATCATAATTATAAATCCACCTATAAATCCTAAGGTTGCTATATCTGTATATTTATCAAGCTGAGTTTCTGGTATTACCTCTTCTACTACAACAAATATCATAGCTCCTGCAGCAAAAGCCAGTGCGTAGGGTAAAATAGGTGTGAAGAAAGCAACTGCAAGCGCACCAATAACAGCAGCTATTGGCTCTACAATAGCAGAAAGCTGACCATACCAAAAGCTTTTAAATCTGCTTATACCCGACCTCCTTAGAGGCATTGCTACTGCAATTCCTTCTGGAAAGTTTTGGAGTCCAATTCCAAAAGCAAGTACAACAGCACCCGCAATAGATGCCTCAGGGATTCCTGCAGCAACTCCACCAAATAGAACACCTACAGCAAGACCTTCTGGGATATTATGTAATGTAATTGCTAGAGTTAGAAGAGTTGTTCTTCTCCATGGAGTTTTTATTCCCTCTGCATCCTCTTCTTTAAAGTTTATATGTAAATGAGGTAAAACTTTATCAATGGCAAATATAAATAACGCTCCTAAACCAAATCCAATTGCGGATGGCATAACCTTAACAAAACCTTCACCGGCACTCATTTCAATTGCAGGAGACAAGAGACTCCAAAAACTAGCTGCAACCATTACACCACCAGTAAAACCGAGCATACCATCTAAAGCTATTCTACTCATAGACTTGAAAAGGAATACAGAAGAGGCCCCCAGTGCTGTCACACCCCAAGTAAACAAGGTTGCGTAAAATGCTCCCAATACAGGGTCTAGGTTTGAGAAATATTCAATAATTTGATCCATATTTGTATATTGTCTACTAATCCGCAAAATTAAATATAACTACTGCCATAACCAATGAAAATTGATGAAAAATATGACTATATAATTTGTGGAGGTGGAGCTACAGGTCTCCTTCTTTCTCATTCATTAATTTCAGATAGTTTTTTCAATAATAAAAAAGTTTTAGTTATTGAAAAAGAAATTAAAACTGAGAATGATAGAACATTTAGTTTTTGGGATAATCAAAAAAACATTCTAGATAAAATAGTTTTTAAATCATGGGGCAAAGCTGAATTTAAAGACATGGAATTTAGTAGCTCTTTTAGTCTTAAACCATATAAATATAAAATGGTTAGATCTGATAAATTCTATTCATTTATGAAAAGAAAGATTGAAAAAGCCTCAAATTTTACTTATTTAAATGCAAGTGTTGAGAATATTATTAAAGAATCTGGTATTAACTATATTGAAACAGATAAAGGAAATTTTCAATGTTCAATTGCTTTTTCAAGTATTTATAATTCTGAAGAATTTGAATTCAAGAAATACCCACTTATAAAGCAGCACTTTCTTGGATGGACCATTGAAACCCATGAAGATTTTTTTAATGAAGATAAAATAAGATTTATGGATTTTAGTATAGAACAGCACAAAGAAATTAGGTTTATGTATGTCTTACCTTTTTCTAAAAAAAGTGCTCTATTCGAGTATACTTTTTTTGGTGGTGAAGTAATGAAGAATTCAGATTATGAGAAAGAGATAAAAAAGTATCTTGATAGAGAGGGTATTAAAAAATATAAAATAACAGAAATTGAAAAGGGAGTAATTCCTATGACCTGTTATCCTTTTTTTAATGCAAATACAGATAGTTTTATCAAAATTGGAACTTCTGGTGGTTGGACAAAACCTAGCACTGGATATACTATTAAAAACTCAATTGAAAAAATTGACATGATTCTTAAATTTATTAAAGAAGATAAGCCGTTATCAAAACTAAGATTTAAGAATAGATTTTGGTATTATGATGTTTTATTTTTAGATGTACTTGTTGATTCAAAAGGAAAAGGAAGTCGGGTTTTTTCTGATCTATTTAGAAATAATGACCCGCTATTACTTTTTAAATTTCTTGGTGAGAAAACGAATATTTTTGAAGAGATTAGAATTTTTGTATCAGTAAATATTATGACTTTTGTAAAGTCTCTGATAAAAAGGGTTAAATCTGTCTATCTAAAAGATTTCTTGAAAAATTAAGTATCTTATCCTTTTTGTCTGTATCAATCTCTAGTTGACTTATATTTTTAGAAGCTTTATTTGAATAGTCTTTTACTTTTTGCTTTAGATAGTCGACAGATCCTGAATCTTCATAGAAAGTTTTAATTGTACTAATCTTTAACTCTTCACTTAACTCATCAGAGTAAAATACCTTTTCAAATTCTTCTCTTTGGTTTTTACTTAAATTTTTAATTGTATATATGTAAAGTAATGTCTTCTTTTTTTCAATAATATCTCCTCCAATTCTTTTTCCAAATTTTTTTTCATCGCCATAACAGTCGAGCAAATCATCCTCTAACTGAAATGCAATTCCAAGATTTAATCCTATTTCATACAATATTTGCTTGTTTTCATCTTTTGTATTTGAAACGATACCTCCAAATTTATAAGCACAAGCAATTAGTTCAGCTGTTTTATTTTGAATCATCTCAAAATATTTTTCTTCTTCTACAAGATTTTGATTAGAAAAATCAATATCGTATTGCTGACCCTCACACAAAAGTCTTGAAGTCTCTATAAGCTGTTTAGATAATTCTAAATACGTTAAGTCATCATATTTTTTTAGAAACTCATAAGATATTATTAGCATTACATCTCCTGATAAAATTCCTGTATTTATATCCCATTTTGAGTGGATAGTTTCTTTACCCCTTCGCATTAATGAGTTATCCATTATATCGTCATGTGCCAAAGTAAAATTGTGAAATATCTCAAGAGAAGCAGATGCGGGTAAGGCTTTTTTTGAATCATTTGACAAAATATCAGAAATACTCATTGTTATTAGAGGCCTTAGTCTTTTACCTCCAGATTCAAGAATGTATTTAACTGGCTGATAAAGGTTTTTTGGATCAGAATGAAGCAATTCTGATTTTAGAAAAGTCTCAAAATTTGTAATTAAATCTTTCATTAATGAATTCAACAATAAATATACTATTTAATTAATTGTTAATTTTTTATTAATCATTTGTTTAGTTCATATGATTAAGTTTAATTTGTGCTCCAATAATATTGTGGACATTAATTACTCAAATACAGAAATTAAAATTAAAGATGCTGCTAAATCACTTTTTTTAAAAAAAGGTTATAGTGCAACTACAACTAGAGATATTGCTCGAGAATCAGATATCAATCTTGCGATGTTAAATTATTATTTCAGAAGTAAAAGAAGGCTATTCGAAATAATAATGTTTGAGACCTTATATGAATTTCTTAGTAAAATGGTTGAAGTCTACAATGACGAGAAGACTTCACTCGAACAAAAACTAAAATTGTGTTCTGAAAAATATATTGATATGATTATTGCTGATCCTTTACTTCCAACTTTTGTGCTAAATGAATTAAAAAATAATCCTACATCTTTCTTAAAAATGCCCACAACAAAAATGATAATGAAATCAAACTTTGTAGCTCAATATCAAGAGGGTGTAAAAAAAGGTATTTACAGAAAGGTTGATCCCATTCATTTTGTAACTAATGTTTTAAGTGTAATTGTTTTTCCGTTTATGTGTAGTCCAATAATTATGAAGATTGAAAATCTCTCCAAAAAGGATTTTAACATGATGATGACTGAAAGAAAAAAATTAATTCCAGCTTGGATAATTCAAATGATAAAAAAATGAGAAAATTATTATTAATAATATTTTTTAGCTCAACAGTATTGGCTCAAGATGACTTACTAAGTTTAAGTTTAGATGAGGCAGTGGAATACGGTATAGAAAATAATAGAAATTTAAGAAACGCTGAAAGGGAGATTCAAATGGCATTTAAGGAAAGGTGGAAGACTATCGCAATTGGGTTGCCAAATGTTTCATTAGAATTAAATTATTTAAATAATCTTGAACTCCAAACATCACTTATACCAGCTGAATTTTTTGGGGGTAATAAAGGAGATTTCTCAGAGATTCAATTTGGAACTGAGCAATCTGCAATTGGTTCAGTCAGAATGGAACAACTGCTTTTTGATGGCTCATGGCTTGTTGGACTTGAGTATAGTAAGATTTATTTATCTGGTTCTGAAAACTTTTATGAAAAGACTTTTCTGCAAGTAAGAGAGTCTATTGTAAAACTTTACAGCTTAGTAGTTACACTTAATGAAGGGATAGCACTTCTAGAGAACAATTTAGAGAATTTTAAAAAAGATTTATTTGAAGTAACTGAGCTTTACGAAAATGGATTTGAGGAAATTGAAAATGTTGAGCAGATTAAAATAACTCTTGCCCAAGCTGAGCTTTCACTTCTACAAACAAAAAAAACACAGGAAAACCAGCTCAATTTATTAAAATTGATTTTAGGCATCAATCTTGAAGATAATCTAATACTTACTACTTCAATTAACGACTTTATTGCTGAGAATATAATTTTCTCGAGTTCAATAAATAGTTTTAGCGAGGATCAAAATATCGATGTAAAGATTTCTCAAAATTTATTTGATACAAAAAGAATAGAGTATAGATTAGAAAAGTCAAAGCAACTCCCAAAACTTTCTGGATTTATAAGTGGTACTTACACAGGATATAACAATGAATTTGACTTCACTAGCAAAGAACAGAATTGGTTTGGGTCATCAGTTTTTGGAGTAAAGTTTGAACTTCCGCTTACCAATGCCAATAAGTTAAATGTCTCATCTCAAAAAGCTAAAATTGCAATGGATCAGGCAGCAACAAATCTCGAAGAACAAAAAGAAAAGACACGTGCAGAGGTCCAACAAAAATTAAACGATTATCAGCTAGCTGTTAAATCTCTTAGTGTTAATGAAAAAAATATGAGATTATCAATGTCGATTGAAGAGAAGAACTCTATAAAGTTCTTTGAAGGCTTAGTAACATCTTTTGAACTTAGACAGGCTCAGCTTCAATTATTGGATTCTCAACAAAAGTATTTGAATTCAGTTTTAGAAATTATCTCAGTTAAAACAGAATTAGAAACATTATACAACAATTAATCATGAATAAAATTTATACCCTTTTACTAATTATAATAATAAGTGGATGTAACTCTTCTAGAAATGCATCAATTGAGTCATTAATTGAATCAGGAGATCTAGAAGAACTTAAAAAAAGAAAAAAAGAATATGTTGATGCAATGAATACAATGAAGGTTGAACTCAACGAGATAAATAATGGAATCTCATTGTTAGATGAAAATGAAAGGCTTACGCTTGTTTCAAAATATGAAATTCAACAAATTATATTTAATACTTACATTGAGGCACAAGCAAACCTAAAAACTAGAAAGAATGTTTTAATACTTCCAGAATTTCAAGGTACACTAGAAAAAGTTTTTGTAAGTGAAGGCCAAAAAGTAAAAAAAGGACAACTTTTAGCAGAAATCAATGATTCAGGGCTTAATGAACAATATGAACAGATGGTTATCCAAGCAGAGTTTGCTAAAGAGAATTTTGAAAGAACTCAAAGATTGTGGGACAATAATATTGGTTCTGAAATACAATATTTAAAAAGCAAAACGGATTACGAAGCAAGTAAAAAAATGGTTGACCAAATGAAAGATAGACTTTCAAAAACAAAAATATATGCTCCATTTGATGGAGAAATAGATGAAATTATTTCTAATGTTGGATCTAGCTTAATACCTGGTGTTTCCCAAATTCTTAGACTAGTAAATCTTGACATAATTTATGCCGAGTCTTTCGTTTCTGAAAAATATATCTCATTTATTAGTGAGGGTACCGAAGCAATTGTTCAAATACCCCTTTTAAATATGGAGTATAGATCATCAGTTAATCAGACAGGTAACTTTATAAATCCAAATAACAGAACATTTAGAATTGAAGTGCCTGTAGAAAACTTTGATAATAGGATTAAACAAAATCTTGATGCAAAAATCAAAATTAATATTTACAAAAAAGATGATGCAATAGTGATTCCTCTTAGAATTGTTAGAGAAGATGCTCTTGGTAAAAATTTTGTATACGTAATGTCTGAGGATAACAAAGAGGGAGTTTATTTAACTTCTAAACAATTTATCACACTTGGAAATAAGAGTGAAGACAAAGTTGAAGTTACAGAAGGTCTTGCTCTAGGAGACATAGTCGTTTTAGAAGGGGCATATAGTGTAGAGGATTCTCAAAGAGTAAAGCTTATAGATTAAGATGAACAAAAAAAATAAAGAGTTTTTTCTTTCAAGTTGGGCAATAAATAATAAGACTATTATTTATGTTTTAATGACTATTTTTTTAGTCTCAGGTATTACAGCATATAAAACTATGCCAAGAGAGTTATTCCCAGAAATTAATTCCTCAAATATTTTTGTAACAACTATTTTTCCTGGAAACAATGCTGAAGAAATTGAAAAGTTAATAACAGACCCGTTAGAACAAGAAATTAAAGGTGTTATAGGACTTATTGAGATTGAATCAACATCAAGTGAAGGTATATCAATTATAAATATAGAATTTGATGATGACATACCTACTGAAGTTGCAAGACTAAGAGTTAAAGATTTAGTAGATAATGTAACTGTAGGTGATGATTGGCCAACCTTTAATAATGCTAAAGTTGATCCAAATATTTTTGAATTTGATATAGCGGAGAGATTTCCTGTATTAAACATAAGTTTAGTTGGTGATTATAAAGTTGAAGAGCTAAAAGAATATGCAGAATATCTAGATACGAGAATTGAGAGACTACCTCAAGTCAAGACTGTAGAGGTTCGAGGTATACAAGATTTCGAAGTTGAAATTGCTGTGAATCCATATAAAATGAAGGCTACTAAAACAAGTTTTGGTAATATTATAAATGCAATCTCTCAAGAAAATATTACCATTTCAGCTGGTAGTTTAATTTCAGATGGACAAAGAAGGAATGTTAAAATAATCGGAGAAGTATCTGATCCTTCTCAACTAAATAGACTTATAGTCAAGAGAGATGATGGTCCAGTTTACCTGGAGGATGTCGCATCAGTAAGTTTTAGGGAGAAAGAAGCAACCTCATTTACTAGATCATTTGACCAAAAGACAGTTATGCTTGAGGTTGTTAAAAGAGGTGGTGAAAATGCAATTTTTGCATCAAATTCAATTCAGGAAATTATAAAAGATGCAAAAGAGAATTTTTTGCCAGAAAATCTAGATGTTGTTGTTCAAAATGATCAATCTGAGTATACAATTAACTCAGTTAATGACTTAATGAATAATTTAATATTTGGAATAATTCTAGTTGTAACTGTTCTAACATTTTTTCTTGGTCTTAGAAATGCTCTTTTTGTTGGATTTGCAATTCCGATGTCCATGTTCATGTCATTGGTAATTTTATCAGCTTTTGGATTCACTTTAAATAGAATGGTTTTGTTTGGGCTAGTAATGGGTCTTGGCCTTTTGGTAGATAATGGTATCGTTGTAGTAGAGAATATATATAGATTAATGTCTAAAGGGGGTATGCCAAGAGTTCAAGCTGCAAAATTGGGAATTGGTGAAGTTGCCCTTCCGATTATTGTTTCTACTGCTACTACTATTGCTGCATTTATACCTCTAGGCACTTGGCCTGGAACACTTGGTGAATTTATGATATACTTCCCTATTACACTTTCTGCTATTTTAGGATCATCATTAATAGTTGCAATTTTTTTCAATTCAATGTTAGTTTCGAGTTTCATGGATTTAAGTGAGCGAGAAATTAGTAGGACAAACCTTATGAAAATGACATATATCCTTGGAGGACTTGCTATAGTTTTTGTATTATTTCAAGACACAAGAGCAATAGGATCTTTACTTGCATTTATATGTTTTTTATTCTGGTCTTACAAGTATGTTATTAAGAACTCAGCTGTAAAATTTCAAAATACATTGTTGGTAAAATTGGAAAATAGGTATAACGAATTTTTATCATTTGCTCTTACAGGATTTAGACCTTATCTGTTCCTGCTTGGAACAATTTCGTTGTTCTTTGTTTCAATTTTACTAATGGCTATATTTCCGCCTAAAGTTGAATTCTTTCCTGACAACGAACCTCAACAAATACTAGTTTATTTAGAGTATCCTGAAGGTACAGATATTAAGAAAACAAATGAAACTTCAATGCTAATTGAGTCAGAGATATACAAAGTAGTCAATAATTCAAAGTACATCGATAATGGCTATAACTTTTTAGTTGAGTCTGCTATATCTCAAGTAGGAGAGGGTGCTGGAAATCCTGAAACAGATGCTGGTGGTACTGGAGAAATTCCTCATAAAGCTTTAATCACAATGACAATGCGAGAATTCAAATTTAGAAGAGGAATGTCAAGTGAGGAATTAAGAAAGGAAATTCAAGTTGAATTAATTGAAAAGTTTCCAGGAATTGCAATTTCTGTAGAAAAAGATTCCCAAGGACCTCCAGGAGGATACCCTGTAAATATTGAGATTTACGGAGAGGATTACGAACAATTAATTGAAACTGCAATTTCAATGAAGAACTATTTAAATCAGGAGAATATTGAGGGAATAGAACAACTAAAGATTGATGTAAGCAGGAGTAAGCCCGGTCTTGAGTTTAATGTAGACAGAGAAAAAGCTGGTGAACTTGGAATTCCTACTGGGCTGGTTGGACAAACAATTAGGAATTCAATAATTGGGTCCAAAGCTGGAATATACAAGTTGAGAGGAGAAGATTATGAAATTAATGTAAGGTTTGATGAAGAATTTAAAAATGATATTAATTCTATTATTAATCAGAATATTGTTTTTAGAGACCAATCAACTGGTAATACAAAGCAGGTTCCAATCGCATCGATTGTTGATCAAAAGAATATTACATCATTTAGTGCAATCAAGCACATTGATCTTCAAAGAGTAGTTACTTTATATTCATCAATACTTGCTGGATCGAATGCAAATGAAATTGTAAATACTGCTGAAATTGCTTTGTCTGGATATGAAGCGCCACAGGGTGTTGAATATAAATTTACAGGAGAAATTAAACAGCAATCTGAAAATCAAGAATTTTTATCAGGAGCTCTTCTAACAGGTATAGCACTTATCATTTTATTACTTGTATTTCAATTTAACTCAATATCAAAACCATTTATTGTTCTTGCATCAATTGTATTAAGCTTTACTGGAGTATTTCTAGGTATTGTAATTTTTAATTTGACATTCAGCATACTTATGACTATGCTTGGAATAATTTCTCTTACAGGAATTATTGTAAATAATGCTGTTGTGTTAATAGATTACACTCAACTATTATTTGATAGAAAAAAAATAGATTTAAATATGTCAAAAGATGAAATAATTGATAAGATTACAGCTATGGAGCTTGTTAAAACAGCGGGTAAAGCAAGACTTAAACCTGTTTTACTTACAGCTATAACTACTATTTTTGGATTAATTCCACTTGCGGTTGGTTTAAATATTGATTTCTTCTCTCTTTTTGCAAATTGGAATCCAAATGTATACTTAGGTGGAGATAATGTTATCTTCTGGGGACCTCTTGCTTGGACCGTAATTTTTGGAATAACATTTGCAACTTTTCTTACTTTAATTATCGTTCCATCTATGTACTATATAATACATCTTGCCAGAATTAAACTAAAAAATATCTAGTTATATTTACATAATAATTTATGAATAGAACTAATAACTGCGGTGAATTAACAAAGTCTAACTTAGGTCAAATAGTAAAACTTTCTGGCTGGGTAAATAAAATCAGAGAAAAGGGTTTTATAATTTGGGTTGATTTAAGGGATAGATATGGTATAACTCAACTGGTATTTGATAAAGAAAGATCTAACGATGAGATTTTTACCACTGCAGGTCAACTTGGAAGGGAATTTGTTATTGAAGTTGAAGGTTCAGTAATTGAAAGAAAAAGTATCAATAAAAATATTAATACTGGTGAAATTGAAATTTTAGTTACTAGTATAAATGTATTGAACAAGTCTTTAACACCTCCCTTTACAATAGAAAATGAGTCAGATGGAGGTGAAGAATTAAGGATGAAGTATAGGTATCTTGATATAAGAAGAGAGCCAATAAAAGAAAACTTAATTTTTAGACATAGCTTATCTCTTGAAGTAAGAAATTATTTATCAGAAAACAATTTCATTGACGTTGAAACTCCTTGTCTAATTAAGTCAACTCCAGAGGGTGCAAGAGATTTTATTGTTCCAAGTAGGTTAAATCCTGATCATTATTATGCTCTTCCTCAGTCTCCTCAAATCTTTAAACAGCTTCTAATGATTGGTGGTATTGATAAATATTATCAAATCGTAAAATGTTTTAGGGATGAGGATTTAAGAGCTGATAGGCAACCTGAATTTACTCAAATTGACTGTGAAATGTCGTTTGTTAATCAAGAAGATATTTTTCAAAAATTTGAAGGTTTAATGAAAAGAATATTTTCAAAATTTTTAGGTTCTGACAATGCAACTTTTGATAGAATGACATATGAGTCTGCAATAGAAAAATATGGAACTGATAAACCTGACTTGAGATATGAACTTATAATTAATAACATTTCAGATGAGGTAAAGGGTAAAAATTTTCAAATTTTTGATAATAATGAAATAAGTGTTTGTTTAAGGGTTGAAGAAAAATCTGATCTTACTAGAAAAGAAATTGATGAAATTACGGATTGGGTTAAAAGACCACAAATAGGAGCTTCAGGCTTATTGTGGATAAAACACAACAATGACTCTTCATTTAGATCATCATTCGATAAGTTTTTTTCAGAGTCAGATTTAAGAGTTATTTCTGAAAAAATTTCTTCAAAACCTGGAGATATAATTTTTATTATGTCTGGAGAATACAAAAAAACACTTGAACAATTAGGCTCACTTAGAGTTGAATTAGCAAGTAGGTTTAATTTAATTGATCAAGAAAAAATTTGTCCTTTATGGGTAACTGACTTTCCTTTATTTGAGTGGGACGAAGAAGAGAAAAGATTCTTTTCAATGCATCACCCTTTTACCTCACCAAAACCAGAATTCTTGGATATTCTAGATAAAGAGCCCGAAAAAGTTATTGCAAATGCATACGACTTAGTCTTAAATGGCAACGAGATTGGTGGTGGTTCAATTAGAATTCATGATTTTGACACACAAATGAAAGTTTTTGAATTATTAGGCATGAGTAAGGAAGAATATACAAGTCAGTTTGGTTTTTTAATTGAGGCATTGAAGTATGGTGCTCCACCTCATGGAGGTATTGCCTTTGGACTTGACAGACTAGCTGCAGTTCTTAAAGGAAAAGATGTAATTAGAGACTTTATTGCTTTCCCTAAAAATAATAGCGGAAAAGACTTAATGATTGATGCTCCATCAAAATTAACTAAAGATCAGTTAAAAGATTTATCACAAAAATAGAAATGAAGATTTTTGTTAAAATATTATCCTATTTAGTTTTTTTAGGTGTATTTGTTGGAATTTTTTCTAAAGAATTAATAGGTGATAAAACAGGAGATTTAATAATTGGAATATCTGTCCTAGTAGGAACTTTGATTTTCATGCCATTATTTCTTGCAATTAGATGGAAAGGAAAGAAGCTAAAAGACTATACTCTTAGTAACGAAAACTTAAAAAAAATGAGAGAGAAAGCTGGTGACTTTAATCTCTGATTTTTTTAAAAAAGCTATCTAGTAATTCCTTAGACTCTTCTTCTAAAACTCCTTTAATAATTTTAATATCTCTATCTACATTTACTATGTGCTTTGAAAACCCTCTTTTTTGGTCAGATGATCCATAGACTATAGTTTTAATCTTTGACCAATAAATAGCTCCATAACACATCATGCATGGCTCAAGTGTTGTGTATAGAGTACAATTTTCAAGATTCTTACTATTTAAATTGTTTTGAGCTGATGTAATAGCAATTAGTTCAGCATGAGCTGTTGAGTCATTTAATAATTCGACCATATTTGAAGACCTTGAAATAATTTCGTTATTGTGAACAATAACACACCCAACAGGAACTTCATCTTTAAAAAAAGCATAGTTTGCCTCTTGAAGAGCTTTTTTCATAAATTGATTATGAGCTAGTTCCATTTAGCAAATTTACAAAATAGGGGGATTTGAATTAACGAACATTTATCTTTGTATATTCATAAAATATTCATGGATTAATGGAGAACTCAAAGAATCTTTTTTTGTTGGATGCTTATGCATTAATTTATAGAGGATATTATGCTTTCATTAAAAATCCAAGAATTAATTCAAAAGGCACTGACACTTCGGCTATTTTAGGTTTTATGAATTCTTTATTTGAGATAATAAGAACACAAAACCCAGATTACTTAGCAGTTGCATTTGATAAAGGTGGATCTGTAACTCGATCTGAAATGTTTGAAGAATACAAGAGCAACAGAGATAAAACACCTGAACCAATTCTTGTTGCAATTCCATATATAAAAAAAATATTAGAAGGAATGAAAATTCCAATTCTTGAAAAAGAAGGTTTTGAAGCAGATGACATTATTGGAACTGTTGCAAAAGATGCTGAAGAGAATAATTTTAAAGTTTATATGGTTACTCCTGATAAGGACTTTGCTCAACTAGTTTCAGATAATGTTTTTTTATGTAAACCTGCTAGAATGGGTAATAGTATGGAAATCTGGGGAGTAGATGAAGTTAATGATAAATTTGAGGTTGAATCGCCTGATCAAGTAATTGATTATCTCGGAATGATGGGGGACTCAGTTGATAATATTCCTGGACTTCCTGGTGTTGGTGATAAAACTGCAAAAAAGTTTATTAAACAATATGGAAGTTTAGAAAATTTGCTTCAGAATGCCCACGAAGTAACTGGGAAGCTTGGTGAAAAGATAATTGATAATAAAGAATTAGGTCTATTGTCAAAGAAATTAGCAAAAATTATCTTAGATGTGCCTATCGAATATAATCTAGATGAATTTAAATTGTCAGATCCAGATAAAGAGATAGTCTTAAAAGTTTTTGACGAGTTAGAATTTAGAAGAATAAAAGAGACTTTTTTTAAAATTTTTGGAACTAATTCTAGCAAATTAGAAGAAAAAGGTGCTGAAGTTATCCAGGGAAATTTGTTTAGTGAAACCTATAATTTAGAAGCTAATAAAGACAGTTTAAATGATTCAAAGTTAATATATCAAAGAATAGAGTCATTTGAAGAGTTAAAACTATTAGTAGAGAAAATGATGAAGCAGGAAATTGTAGCATTTGACACTGAAACAGAAGGTTTAAATGCACTAGAAACAGATATTGTTGGAATCTCATTTTCTTGGCAAAAAGGAATAGGTTATTATTTACCTGTAAAAAATAATAAGTCAGTCCATGAAAAATCATTTGAAATTTTAAGACCCTTTTTTGAATCTAATAAAATTATTAAAGTTGGACATAATGTAAAATTTGATATCCAAGTATTACACAAGTATAATGTTAAAGTATCGTCCCCAATATATGATACAATGGTTGCGCATTACCTTATTAATCCAGATATGAGGCATAATCTAGATACCCTTTCTGAATCTTACCTAAATTATTCTCCAATTTCAATTGAATCTTTAATAGGTAAGAAAGGAAAGAATCAAATATCAATGAGGGATGTCTCAATTGATAAAATTACAGATTATGCAAGTGAAGATGCAGATATCACTCTTCAGCTGAAAAGTGTTTTTGACAAAGAGATTGAAGTCAATAATTTAGGTAAGATTTTTTATGATATTGAGATTCCGATGATTAATGTATTAAGCGAGATGGAAATAGAAGGGATAAAAATAGATACCAGTTATCTAAAAAAACTGGATAAAGAATTTGAAGAGGAATTGGAAAAATTAAAAAAAGAAATCTTCAAAAAATCTGGTGAAGAGTTTAATCTAAATTCACCCAAACAACTAGGTGAAATTTTATTTGATAAGTTAAAACTAGTAAGCAAGCCAAAAAAAACTAAAACTGGCCAATATTCTACTTCAGAAGAAGTTCTTTCAAGTTTAGCTAATAATCATAAGATTATAGAGGATATTCTTGAGTGGAGATCTCTTGATAAACTTCAAAATACATATGTAAAATCATTACCCAACGAGGTAAGTAGTCTAACTAATAGAGTCCATAGTAGTTTTAATCAAACTGTAACTACAACAGGGAGACTTTCTAGCAATAACCCTAATTTGCAAAACATTCCAATAAGAACTGCAAACGGTCAGAAAATCAGAAGAGCTTTCATACCTAGAGGTAGTGATTATATATTGATGGCGGCTGACTATTCACAAATTGAGTTAAGAGTAATCGCATCTATGAGTAATGAAAAGAATATGATTGATGCTTTTGTAAATAATCAAGATATTCATACAATGACTGCCTCTAAAATTTACAATGTTGACCCAGAAAATGTAACACGTGAACAAAGGGGGAACGCAAAAACAGTAAATTTTGGAATTATATACGGAGTTTCAGCATTTGGACTTAGCCAACAAACTGATCTAAATAGATCTGAATCTAAAATTATGATTGATAACTATTTCTTAAACTATCCTGGTTTAAAAAAATATATGTCTGATCAAATTGATTTTGCAAGAAACAATGGATATGTTGAAACTATAATGGGTAGGAGAAGATATCTCCAGAATATCAATTCTCAAAATAATATGTTAAGAAGCAGTTCTGAAAGAAATGCAATAAACGCTCCTATTCAGGGTAGTGCTGCCGATATTATCAAAATTGCTATGATAAATATTAATTCTGAGCTAAAAAAACAGTCTTTAAAATCAAAAATGCTTCTTCAAGTTCATGATGAGCTTGTATTTGATGTACATAAATCTGAAAAAGATCAGATTAAAGATATCGTTAAAACCACTATGGAATCTGCGGTTAAGCTAAAAGTACCTCTAAAAATTGACCTAGAATTTGGTAAAAACTGGTTGGAAGCACATTAATTAGAAAAAAGTTTTTTTAAAATTCATTAAAATAGTACATTTGCACGCCAAGAATTAATAATAATATTAATGACTAAGACTAGTTATAAGACAATTTCGGCAAATAGAAAGACAGTTAACAAGGAGTGGATTCTTGTTGATGCCTCTGAATTACCATTAGGAAGAACAGCGTCTATTGTTGCTAAACTATTAAGAGGTAAACACAAGACTAATTTTACTCCCCATGTTGATTGTGGTGATAATGTTGTAGTAATTAATGCCGAAAAAGTATCTTTATCAGGAGACAAGTGGTCTCAAAAGCAGTATATAAGCCACACTGGATATCCAGGAGGTCAGAGAATCATTACTGCTGATAAACTTCACAAAAAAAATAATATTAAGCTTGTAGAGAAAGCAGTTAAAGGAATGCTTCCAAAAAACAAGCTAGGTGCAGATTTATTCAGAAACCTTAAAGTATTTCCAGGTTCTGAACATGATCATGAAGCACAAAAGCCAAAACCAATTGATGTTAATAGTAAAATATAATGGAAGTAATTCATAAAATAGGAAGAAGAAAAACATCTGTTGCAAGAGTCTACATGTCAGAGGGTAAAGGTAATATAACAGTAAATAAGAAATCTTACTCTGACTTTTTTAGCACAGCTACTCTTCAATACAAAATACTACAACCTTTTAACTTAACTGATACTAAGGATAAATTTGATTTGTCTGTTAATGTTAAAGGTGGCGGTGTAAATGGTCAAGCAGAAGCTGTAAGGCTTGCAATTTCAAGAGCTCTAGTTGAATTTAACGAAGAATTCAAATCAACATTAAAGGCTAAGGGCTTAATGACTAGAGATCCTAGAATGGTTGAAAGAAAGAAATTTGGACAGAAAAAAGCTAGAAAGAAATTCCAATTCTCAAAAAGATAATATATGGCAAATACTGAAGTTAAAGAATTGTTGGATGCTGGTGTTCACTTTGGGCACCTAACTAGAAAATGGAATCCTAATATGGCTCCATATATTTATATGGAAAGAAATGGGATACATATTATCAACTTATACAAAACTGCTGCAAAACTTGAAGATGCTGTTAATGCGCTAAAAAAAATTGTACTATCTGGTAGAAAAATTCTATTTGTAGCAACTAAAAAACAAGCAAAGGATATTGTAGCTGAAAAAGCAAGTTCTGTCAATATGCCATACATTACTGAAAGATGGCCAGGTGGAATGCTAACTAATTTTGTTACAATAAGAAAAGCTGTTAAGAAGATGAATGCAATTGATAGAATGAAATCTGACGGTACTTTTGAGACGCTTTCAAAAAAAGAAAAGCTACAAGTAGATAGACAGAGAGCTAAACTTGAAAAGAACCTTGGTTCTATCTCAGAAATGACAAGACTACCTGGGGCTATTTTTGTAGTAGATACACTTAATGAAAAAATATCAGTACAAGAAGCACAAAAGCTAAAAATTCCAATTTTTGCAATGGTTGATACCAACTCTGACCCTAATGATGTTGATTTTATGATTCCTTCAAATGATGATGCTTCAAAATCTATTGAAAAAATTCTTGATATAGTATGTAAGGCCATTCAAGAGTCCCTAGATGAGAGAAAGAAAGAGAAAGAAATTGCTGAACAAAAAAAATTAGCAGAAGCAACTGAAAGCACTGATGAAGCTGATACTTCTGAATAATAAAAACTAATCTTTAAATTTTACTAAATTGAAAATAACTGCATCTGATGTAAACAAGTTAAGACAATCCACTGGAGCTGGAATGATGGATTGTAAGAAAGCTCTTGAGGAGTCTAACGGAGATTTTGAAAAAGCTGTTGAAATTCTTAGAAAAAAAGGACAAAAAGTTGCTGCAAACAGAGCCGACAGAGAATCTTCTGAAGGTGTTGTTTTAGCAAAAGTTAGTGATGACAATACATATGGTATTATAATTTCTTTGAACTGTGAAACAGACTTTGTTGCAAAAAATGAAGATTACATTCAATTAGCTCAAAGTCTTGCAGATCACGCATTGAACTTTACTGATAAGGACTCATTCCTTAATTCAGATTTTGATGGAATGAAAGTATCTGATAAACTTTTAGAGCAAACTGGAGTTATTGGTGAGAAAATTGAAATAGGTTCTTTTGAATATTTAAACTCTGAATTTGTTGGATCATACATTCATGCAGGGAATAAAATAGCCTCAATTGTTGGCCTTTCTCAAAAGTTTGATAATGCTAGTGAAGTTGCTAAAGACATTTCTATGCAAGTTGCTGCGATGAATCCAGTTGCGCTAAATGAAGATGGTGTTAGTCAAGATATTATTGAAAAGGAAATTGAGATTGCAAAAGACCAATTAAGACAAGAAGGAAAGCCAGAAGAAATGCTTGATAATATAGCCAAGGGAAAACTAAAAAAGTTTTTTAAAGAAAATACCCTTGTGAATCAACAATTCATCAAAGATAGTAAGCAAAGTATTTCAGATTATCTTAAATCTCAGTCAGAAAATGCTGAAGTAACAGGCTTTTCAAGAGTTGGATTAGTTTAACTAGAACGGTAAATCATCTTCTGTTAAATCATCATCTTTAGGAGAATTATCACTATCCATAGGTAAGTCCTCAGGAGCAGAATCCATTACTTGGTCATCTAAAGATTCTATTCTCCAGCCCTGTATTGAATTGAAATATTTAATTCCTTGATCAGGACTCTCCCACTCTCTGCCTCTAATATTGATTCCAATTCTTACAGTTTGTCCAATACTATAATTGTCTAACAACTCGCAGTTATTTTGTATAAATTCAATTAAAATGTGCTGAGGGTATTGTTCTTCAGTTGTAAGTACAAGTTCTCTTTTTCTGAAACCGTTGTCTCCATATGTCTTGATATCACCAATTAGCTTTATTTTTCCTAATAATTCCATTATAAATAAGATTTAATTTTTTCCATTATATCGACAAACTCATCATCACTTAATTTAATCTTTGAGTTAAACGACATATCATCCATCTTGTTGATTGGGATCAAATGTATATGAACATGGGGCACTTCCAGTCCTATTACACTTATTCCAATTCTTTGACAATCTACTGCTTTTTTTAGTGCTTCAGCAATTTTTTTTGAAAAAATCATTAGGCCTTTATATGTTTCATCATCAAGATCAAACAGTTTATCTACTTCTTTTTTTGGGATACATAATGTATGACCTAATGCATTTGGATTTATATCAAGAAAAGCATAATAATTTTCATCTTCATAAATCTTATAAGATGGAATTTCTCCTAGAATAATTTTTGTGAAAATTGATGCCATTATCTTGAAATTTCAAGAATTTCAAATTTAACATTACCATTTGGTATAGAGATTTCTGCAGTATCTCCAACTTTTTTACCCAGTAGACCCTTTCCAATTGGAGAATCAACCGAAATTTTTCCTTTAGCAAGGTCTGCTTCACTTTGAGCAACTAATTTATACTCCATTGTAGCAGAATTATTAAGATTTTTAATTTTAACAATAGATAGAACTAAGACCTTTGATGTGTCAAGTTTAGATTCGTCTATAATTCTTGCATTTGAAAGTGTTTCCTCTAATTTAGAAATTTCTAGTTCTAAAAGACCCTGTGCTTCTTTTGCAGCATCATATTCTGCATTTTCACTTAAATCACCTTTATCTCTTGCCTCAGCAATAGCCTGAGATGCACGCGGACGCTCAACATCTTTTAGATGATCTAGCTTCTTCCGTAGGTTTTTCAAGCCTTTTTCAGTATAATATGATATTTTACTCATATTCAATGCAAAAATCCCCTATAAAAGGGGATATTTACTCTAATTTACAAATTTTTGATTAAAACTTAAAGTCTAAACCTACAAGGATATTGATCTCTGCTTGAGGGTAGTAATATGTCCCTTCATAAGTTTTAATTTGATTGTCTGTTGGGACATCATAAGTATAGTAACCTCCATAGCTTACATATTTAGAGTTAAATAAATTATTAACTAAAACCTTGAAGTTTATATCATCTGATAGTCCTTTAATACTCATTTTATGAATGAAGTTTAAATCATGGACAAAAAATGAGTCTAATTTAGAAATTGGTGAATTAATTTGTGCAAAATATTGTTCACTCACATAATTGGATCTCAAAGAGATTATTACTTTCTCATTTGGGGAATAGTCAATTATGTTATTTGCTATAAAGCTTGGGGAATAGGCTAAATCTGTATTTCCATAGTTCTTAAGAATTCCATCAAAAATTGAATAAAAATCTTGGTTCTTATTACTACTAATTGAAAGATTAGTATTTAAATTTAGTTTAGAGCTTAAAGTAATGTTTGAGTCTAATTCAATTCCTAATCTATAAGACTTTCCAATGTTTCTTCTAATTTCATACCCATTAATATCTCTTTGGCCAGTTAACACAAGTTGATTGTCATAGATCATATAAAATGCGTTAACATTAATTGAACTATTCTCTAAAGTTAATTTCCAACCTAGTTCAAAATCATTTAACTTTTCTGCATCAGGACTCCCATTAGCATAGTCAGTTCTTGTTGGCTCTCTTTGCGCTCTAGCATAAGAAAAATATATATTATTAGAATCATTTAAATTATAGAATAGTCCAAACTTTGGGTTGAAGAAATTAAAGGTATTATCAAGACGGCTAAAGCCTTCCTCAATATAACCTGTAAAAACTGAATTAGCAGATATTCCTGCTTCATATATTATATTTCTATACTGTAGATCACCATAAATAGATAATTTATCATTTAAATAATAGTCAATTTTAGCAAAAACATTAAACTCATTCTTATTTCCATAGTCATCGTAAAATTTTTCCTTAAAACTATAGGTGTTTTCAGAATTTGAATCTTGATCAATCCATAAATACTCTCCATAATGTTCACCGGAATATTTATTATATGAACCTCCAATTGTAGAATTATATTTTTTTGTTCTTTGGTTTACACTAAAAATAAACCCATAAAAATCATTATCTAGCCATCTCCTATCAATATAATCAGGGCTATCATATCCTACATTGTAATTCTCATAAAAACCTCTACCATATGTGTAATGGAGTCCAAAATTTGAAGTCCAACCACCTAAATAATTTTGATTCCAGTGGAGTTGATAGTGATCTTGTTTGTAATTGTCAATCTGATTTTTATAATATAAAGAGTTTCCTTCTTCATCATAAAATTCTCCAGCCATATTATACTTCCTGTTTGATTCTAAGGTTGCTGAATCTATTCCATACCAAGCTTGGTCTGTTATTTCATGACCAGCAAAATTTAATAATTTGACTAAAGTATTTTCATCTCTATAGATCCCTTGCAGAAAGTATGAGCGAAGGTTGGAACCTGATCTATCAATATAACCATCTGATTTAATCCTAGAGATTCTTCCTGATAACTCAAAGTTATTAATAAAGCCTGTTGAAAAGCCAACTGAATTTTTAATTGTATTATAACTTCCTAAAGTATTGTTAACTTCAAAAAAAGAATTTTCTGAAGCCGAATTTGTAAGAATATTAATACTTCCCCCAAATGCACCAGATCCATTTGTTGAAGTCCCCACTCCTCTTTGAACTTGAATACTTTCAATTG
>JADHME010000014.1 GCA_016780245.1 Flavobacteriaceae bacterium
AGCTCTAGGCCTTTTTTAAATTTAATAATTCTTTATATTTAACGTTCTTAAAAATATATTATTATGAAAAACAAATTATCATACTTTTTGTTAGCAGCTCTTTTTTTAATTTCAGTCGATACTGTTAAATCACAAGAGTATTATGTAAAGTCAAATCTTGAAAACCTAGAAATTGAAGTAGGAGAGGTTTTTGAGCCATCTACATATGCAGTTGACGAAAACGGGAAAATTACCGCATGTCCAAATCTTGTATATTATAATAAGAACGGTGCTTTAAACAGAGATGATGGAATAAGTGTTAGTAGAAGAAGCGGTACAATTAGAGGTGAAGAGCCTGGCAATCATAAAGTTGTTGCTCTATGTTTGGGCCTTACCGATGGCTGGTTAGGTAGAGACTTTGATGTTAAAGTAAGTTATGCAAAAGCCAAAGACCTAATTGTAAAATTAAATTCAGACCAAGTTTTTGTTGGAAGCTATGTTCAGCCTTCCTATGTGATTACGGATAACTATGGATTTACAAGATATGATGCAAATATAAAGGTTGAACCAAGTAATGATAATATTCAGATTGACGCTCTTAATAATATTAAAGCTATTAAGCCAGGAAAAGTTACATTGACGTTTAGTCTTGACAATGTTCAGGCAACTATCAACTTAAATGTAGTCAAAAACCCTATCAATAACCTTGTACTTTCTTCGGACTTGAACACAGCAAGAACAGGAGACGTTGTTACATTTAGCACTATGGCTTATGATGATAAAAATAGAATTATTGCGGATTTACCTATAGTTTATTCATATTCAGGAGAGTCATTTGATAAGAGTAATACTGCTGCAGCTATGATTAGAGATGACGGAAAGTTTGTTGCTGAAACTGCAGGAAAATATCTAATAACAGCAACTGCTGGACAAAGATCTACATCAATTCCTCTTTTGGTATATGATAGGGGAATTCAAAGAGAGGTTATTAATGTAGGAACAGGAATTGTTCAAGAGAGACATACATCTGATTTTTGGGTGTTTGAGGGTGTTGACAATAGAGACTATGCTGTTTCTGGAACATGGGGTGCAGATGGGACAACTTATTTTTGGGACGTAACCGATCCTGGCCAAATTCGTAAAATTGACAGCATTAAGGTTGATGCTAGAACAGTAAATGATGTTAAGGTTTCTGAAGATGGAAAAATTTCAGTTATTAGCAGAGAAGGGGCATCCAATAGAAAGAATGGTATTGTTATTATTGACACAACAAACCCTTATGATGTCAATATAATTTCTGAGTATACAACAAACCTAACAGGTGGAGTACACAATGTATTTATCTACGAAAATCATGTATATGCGCTTAGTAACGGTGAGAGGTTTTATGTAATTAATATTGAGGATCCAAGCAATCCTTATGAAGTAGGGATGTTTGAAATAGGAGAAAAAGGCCAGGCTATTCATGATGTTTGGGTTGAAGATGGAATTGCATATACCTCAAATTGGAAGCATGGCGTATACATTATCGATGTTGGAAATGGTGTTGCAGGAGGATCGCCAAGTAATCCTGTTGTTATATCAAATTACAGTTATGAGTCAGGAGCACATCATGCAACATTTCCATTTAAGAGCAAATCTACAGGTAAATTCTATACAATATTAGGTGATGAAATTTTCCCTCAAGGAATTGATTTATATAGTACAAATGAAACTGCAGGATTCCTTCATTTTGTTGATTTTACAGATATTGATAATCCTGTTGAAGTTGCAAGATATGAGCTCCCAGGTCATGGTTCTCATAACTATTGGATAGAGGATGATATCTTATATGTTGCAATGTATACAGGTGGTGTTAGAATTGTTGATATTAGCGGAGAACTTATGGGAGATCTGTTTAGACAAGGCAGAGAAATTGGCCATATAAACACAGGTAATGCAAATGGCTTTATACCAAATGCAACAATGACATGGGGAGCTCAGCTATACAAAGGACACGTTTTTTACTCAGATCATAATGGAGGAATAGGCTCCTCAAAAGTTTTACCAATTAAGCCTGATAATTCTAGAATAAATGAGTATCTAGATACCCCTAGATTAATAGATTAGCTATGTTTAGAATTTTTATTGCACTTCTTTTTATTAATTTTTGCTACTCTCAGAGCTACTACGTTTATGTTGCAGCAGAGTCTGATGACACTGTTTCAGTATTAAAATTTGATGGTGATAATTTTGAAGAAACAGATAGGGTTACTGTGGGTATTATGCCAACTGAAAATGAAGGACCTCATGGAATTACTATAGACCCATCAGGCAAATATTGGTACCTAACTCTAGCTCATGGAAGTCCAAACGGCTCATTAGTTAAATATTCAACCGAAAATAATGAACCTTTATCAAAAGTAGAGCTGGGACTTTTTCCTGCAACTATGCAGATATCGCCAAAAACAGGACTGTTATATGCTGCTAATTTCAATCTTCATGGCTTGATGAGAACAAGCACCGTATCTGTAGTAGATCCTGAAAACATGGTAGAAATAACAAAAATAAAAACAGGGATAATGCCTCATGGATCTAGAATATCTATTGACGGAACAACTCATTATTCTGTAGCTATGATGTCTGGTGAACTATTTGAAATCGACGCTTTAGACTTATCTGTTAAAAGAATATTAAGCCTAGATAATAATAGCAATTATAGAAATGCTATGCACCACTCTAAGGTAAAACCAACATGGGTTACACCACATCCAAATGGAAAGAAATTATATATAGCTGGAAATGGTTCGGATGAAATATTTGTAGTTGATTTAGAGTCATTTTCAGTTGAAGATAAATTAAGCACGGGAAAGGGTCCTTACAACCTGGCCATTTCACCAGATGGCAAGATTTTATTGGCTACTCTTAAATCAGAAGGAGCTGTTTCAATATGGTCTTTAAAAAACAATAAACTTCTGAAAAAAATTAAAAATACAACCAGTATTCCTCATGGTGTTGTTATTTCACCTGATAATAAATACGCCTTTGTATCTGTCGAGGGAGTTGGTGGAGATCCTGGAAAAGTAGACTTAATAAACCTTGAAACTTTATCTCTTCAAGGATCGATTAATGTCGGAAAACAGGCAGGAGGAATAGCTTTCTGGAAAATAGAACAATAGTAACTTTACTATATGATCAATTCTTCCGAAATAAGAGACTTTTTCCCTTCTATTGGAAGAGTTGATCATAATAACAATCAGATAATTTACCTAGATGGTCCTGGGGGAACACAAGTTCCAATCCAAGTAATTGAAGCCATTTCACAATATTATATTAGATCAAATGCTAACACTCATGGTGAGTTTATAACTAGCCAAGAGACTGATAAAGTGATGAATGATTTAAGGCTAAAAATGTCAGAATTTCTTGGATCAGACAGCCCAGATACAATCTCTATTGGTCAAAATATGACATCTTTAAATTATAGCCTTGCTAGAGCTTTAGCTAAAAAATTTAATTCGGGAGATGAGGTTATTATAACCGAATTAGATCATGAGGCCAATAGGGGTCCGTGGAGAGTTCTTGAAGAAGTGGGTGTTAAATTGATTGAGGTAAGTTTACTTCAAAATGGGGCACTTGATTATGAAGATTTTAGAAATAAGATTAACGATAAAACAGTAATGGTTTGTATGGGGATGTCTTCCAACGCCCTTGGAACTCTGAATGACTTCATATTGGTTAAATCTTTTCTTCCAGAAAACTGCTTGTTCTTGCTTGACGCAGTTCACTATGCTCCTCATTTTTCTATTAATGTAAAAGAGCTTGGGTGTGATTTTCTATTATGTTCTGCATATAAGTTTTATGGCCCACATGTTGGCTTTTTATATTCCAAACCAGGATTTTTAGAACATCTAGAAACTGATCGCTTAGTGGTTCAAGATCAGAAGGCGCCATATATAATTGAGACAGGCACTCTCAATCACGCCGCTTGTGCAGGAGTCTCGGCTGCAATTGACTTTATTGCTAATATAGGAGAGGGCAATTCATCTAGAGATAAATTAATTGATGCATTTTCTAAAATAAGCAGCCATGAATTCGCACTTGCCAAACAGCTTTATGAATCTATAAATAGTTTAAATAAGGTTAATGTTGTTGGTAAAGATTTTTCAAATACCAAGAGAACACCAACTGTATCATTTGTTCACTCTGATTATACTCCTCAAGAAATATGTAAGGCTCTTGCCTCAGAAAATATATGTGCTTGGGACGGGCACTTCTATGCTTTGAAGGCAATTCAAAAACTTGGGCTAGAGCAGAAAGGTGGTGTAACAAGACTTGGGGTTTCTTTATATAATACTAAGGAAGAGATTGAAAGAGTGGTCTCGGTTATTTCAAAATTATAGCCTTTAGTCCTTTAATTTTTCCCTTATCCATTTATCAAAAATCATAAACACATCTTTGCTTGCGTAATTTAAATCCTGAATATTTAAATATTTGACGTCTTTTGTATCGTCCAATTTTTCTAAAATTGAAATAAACTGTTTAGCATTAAGATTTTGAGTTTGCTTGATTTCTTTTAATTCTTTGGCCTCTTTTATTATCGCCCTATTTTCTTTAATTAATAAATGCCAGCAAAGACTATATGGCATAAACTGATCAGAATTTCGAAACTTATATTTAATCTGATCTATGAGAGTCTCGGGATTCTTATTGTAAAAATCTTTAATTAATGATTTAATTTGCGGTCTTGCAGTATGATAGGACTTAAAATATTCTTTTTTAAAACCACTGATGTTAGCTGCCTTGGATTGTGAGGCATTGAAACTTGGCCGTAGACCAAGTAGTTTTATAAATGTTTCAGATAAAACTTTAAGCGGGTTTATGCTATAGCACGTAGCCCATTTACCCATTAACACGGCCTTATTTTTTACAAACCAATCTTCCTCACGAATTTTATTTATTAAAAAAACATCATCGTTAAAATAAACAAATGTTTCAGATAGATCTTCTATTCTATGAAGGACAGCATCAATTGATCTAATATTAAATGTTGGTAAATACTTTTCATAACCTTTAAAAATTTCTTTGTGGTCAACCAGTTTTACTTTCTTGCTCAATATAAGATCTTCCAGACCCCTAAAACTTGGTTTTTGATCGTCTGTAACTATAAATATTCTTCTTACAAATGGAGCAAATTTTAAAATAGATTTTACACAGTATTCAATTTCATTAGCCTGTAAATACTGCTTTTTATAGTTAGTTGACGTAGTTAAATGTTTTTCTATTTTCTTTTTATACTCTTTATCAGATCCGTCAACCCAAGTAATAACTGCGTCTATGCTTCTCATTTAAACAAAATAAAAGAGTTTATCAATGCAAACTTCAAGTGAAGAAGAAATCTTTAATGCAACATCAAGTCCTGGAATGAATTTATTTTTTTCGATTGAAATAATAGTCTGCCTGCTAACACCTGTCTTTGAAGCTAAATCTTCTTGTGTTAAGCCTCTACCTTTTCTGTAATCTTTTACCCTATTAACCAGCATTTGTAAAATAAACTTTACAAATATAATAAATTTTCTGTAAAATAAACTTTACATATTATATTAACCAGCATTTGTAAAATAAACTTTACTTTATTATTGTTAAGTATGCTTTACATTTATCTATTTTTCAATACTGTTAAATAATAATTAAAACTATGCTGTTTATTCTTAACGAATTTTCATTTTTCTAGTTTTACGGAAATTTTAATCAAATGAAAAAATTATTCACTTTTTTAATGTTAATCGTATTAGCTTCATGTAATACTAATACAAACCAAGCTAGAACACAGCAAGCACAGGGTGTTGCAACAGCTGACAATATTTATAATATAGAGACTGCACAGAGCCAAATTGCTTGGACAGGTAGAGAAGTATCTACAAGTTATCATTATGGAACATTGGATTTTGTTTCTGGTAATTTTGAGATTTCTAATGGTACAATTGTAAATGGCGAATTTATTGTTGATATGACTTCAATAAATAATCAAGACATGGAAGGAGATAGTAAAGCAAGATTAGAAGGTCATTTAAAATCAGATGACTTTTTTTCTGTAGAATCTTATCCTACAGCAGCTATATCAATTAATAGTTCTGAATTAATATCAGCTGGTAAATGGAATGTTTCAGCAGATTTATCTATCAAAGGGTTTACACACCCAGTTAATTTTGAGATGATAAGCTCAGAAGATGGTTGGTCTGCAAATCTTGTATTTGATAGGTCAAAATATGATGTAAGGTTTAGATCAGGATCGTTTTTTGAAAATCTTGGTGATAAGCTTATATATGATGATATCGAATTATCTATTACCTTAACAACTTTATAATATGAATTCAGAAAGATCAAAATGTGGATGTGGAAACACTAAGGACCCAGATGGGTTTTGTGATGGTTCACATAGAAACAAATAATGAGTAAAATTTTAGCTTTTGGTGCGTCGTCATCAAACAACTCAATAAACAAGAAACTTGCCTCTTTTGTAGCAAACAAAATAGCTCCTCAAGAGGCAATTCTTATTGATTTAAACGACTATGAGATGCCAATTTATAGTGATGATAGAAAAAAAGTGGATGGTATTCCTGACAAAGCATATGAATTTAAAAACCTTATTAAAGATTCAGATGGAATAGTTATATCACTTGCAGAACATAATGGATCATACACTGCTGCATTTAAAAATATTTATGATTGGATATCTGTAATCGAAGAAATTGTTTGGAATTACAAACCTATTTTTCTTCTTTCAGCATCCAATGGATCAAGAGGAGGTAAATCAGTTATGAGTGCTGCTTTGTCAAGATTTTCTTTACAGAGTAAATTTGAAATACCAAACTTCAGCTTGCACAAATTTGAAGAAAACTTTTCTGATAAAGAAGGGATAACAAATAAAAAACTATTGGGTTTATTAGACGAGCAAATAAAAATCTTCTTACAACAAATTAATTAGTTCCAGTAACAATTAAGGTCCCTCCCCATTCTTTATCTTGTCCATTTCGCCAGGATTTAACGTTCTTTAAACCTGCCTTTTCAAAAAAACCTTTCCATTCTTTTTCAGAATGAAGCTTCATAATAGAAATGCAACACTCTTGAGGCCATGAATGAGAAGCTTTATTTTCATAATAAAAATCAATCCCCATAATAAGTCTACCCTCTTTTTTTATCCAGTTTTTTGTAATATGATTGATAAGAAGTGCAGGATCTTCAAAATAATAAAATACCTCCATGGAATGAACAATATCAACTTTTTTTGAAGGAATCCAATTAAGTAAATCTTCACAATAATATTGATTTTTATTATCAAGCCTCTTTGCTTTGGTTATCATATTTGAAGAGCCATCAACACCAATAGCACGAGAACACTTATCATCATTAGAAGTGTGTCGTATTACCCACCCATTTCCACATCCAGCATCAATTAAAGAATATTCTGATAATCCACTACATGCAAAATCAAGCATATTCATTACTGAGTCACGATGATGCTTTTCCATTCCCTCATCTTTTCCATTTTGAGCCCACTCACTAAAAACATTTATTGGTGTATCCATTAATTTACTTTAATTAACCTGTGAGATATTTTAGAGTCACACATGTTTACAATATACAAATTAGAGTTGTTGAAATCGTCTATCTGAGTGTAGACCTGATCATTAATTAATTCGTTAACAAAATTTGGAATTGTATTGCTATGCCCAACAATAAGAATTACCTCAGCTTTATTTGATGCAATAAAATCCATATAATCAATACTGGAAGGAGAATATAAAATTGCACTTAAACCTATTTCCTCTTGAAGTGGTTTAACTGTCTCAAGAGTTCTCTTATAATTTGTCGAATATATTTTTGAAATCTCTTTATCTATAAAATATTCTTTCCAATTCATGGCCCTAATGATTCCCTTTTCATTTAAAGCAGGATCTCTATCAGATTTATTTGTTCTTATTTTTTCAGCATGTCTTATTAAGTAGAAAGTTGAGCAATCATTTTCAGGAATTGAAAAAGCAAGAAAAATTGTTAAAAGTAATCTCACAGAACAAGTTTCCTTCTACTTATTAAGTATACCATGTAAGCTATGATAAGAATAAAAATTTCCCATAAGATAATGTAATATGGCCAATCACCAATTACTAAAGGATTATCTACCTCTGGAGGCGCATTTACATACATGTAGTTAGAGCCCAGTAAGAAGTTTATAGGCATAATTATAGCCATTAAAATATTGAGATTAATCCACAATTTAAACCATGATAGTCTTGGTAGTTTCATGTCTAGATGAAGAAACATAAAAATAGGTAATGCTATAATCAAACTATGAGAAACATAAAAGTTAAGATAATACCTTATAGTTCCATCAAAGTAATTCATCTGAGGTGTAAGAATGGCCATAACACCACCAATAATTCCAGTATAGTAAACAAACTCAAAAAGTTTTTCCTTCTTTTTAATAAAAGGTAAAACACAGCAAATCAAAGATGAAATTCCACATAATTGAATAGGCAGATTATATTGTATATCCCATGTACCTGAAGCAATATAGCCGATATTTTCAGTAAAAAAGTCAATGATTAAAAGACCTCCCATGATATAGGAAATCATCCTCTTTTGACTTTTATTTAAAAATCTGGCTAGAATTAATGGTATAGATATAAAAGCTAAAGAAAACAAAGACCAAGTAATCCATTCCTGGCTCATAAACTCAACAACATAAATAGGGATCGGACTTTCTTGCACTAAAATGGTTTTATTCAAATGTAAAAAAATTTAAGTAAGGTTAAAATAAAATGAGTCTCTCAATAATTTTAAACTTTTAGGCACTGCAGTGTTAGCATCTTCATTTCCTTCAAACTCCAGCGAAATATATCCTCTGTAATTATTCTCTCTCATTAGTTTACCTATTGCAGGATAATCAATATTTATCTCATTAAATGCTGGCCATTTAGCACCTCCAAAGTATGTTTTTGCTTGAATCAAACAAGTATGAGGCGCAAGATCCTTTAACTGTTCTTCCCTATTTTCAAAAAAATTACCAGTATCCAGAGTTACACTAAGCCAAGGTGAGTTTATTGCATTTACAATTTTCATAACACCTTTTGATGTAAGGCCAAGCCCCCAATGATTTTCAAGACCTAAAACAACTCCATTTTTCTCTGCTGTTGGAATACACTCAGCAATCGAGTCAATTACCCATTTAAATCCTTCTTCTTCAGTATAACCCTCTATAACAGATTCAACACCTTTATTGTCCATCAAAACATCAAATTCAGACTTTCCTTCTGTTGACTTAGTAGTTCCCCATCTACCTGTATTTATTCTAATGGTCGGAATACCTAGTGAATTGGCTACTTCAATTTGGCGTTTAGTTAGCTCAATGTTTTCTTGTCTTTTATTTGGATCTGGACTCACAAAACTTTGATGAGTTGAAAGACCCATCAAATCAAGCCCTGAATCAAATGCTCTTTTTTTTATTTTCTGTAGGTAACTATTTTCTTCTGACTCCATTTGAATCAATAGGAGCTCTACTCCATCGAAACCAAACTCTGAAGCTTTTTCTATACAATACTCTATAGGTGTTTCCCTTCCATTGAACTGCCAAAATGAATACGTTGATACACCAATTGGATTATGTTTTATGTTTTTTTGAACATTTACTGAGTTTTCTGTATTTGAACAACTAATAAAAGGAGCACCAATACTTGCCGCGACTACAGATTTAATTAAAGATCTTCTTTTCATGATTTTACTATTTAATGACGGGGTCTATTAGTTTTTTTTTTAAATTTAGTCAATTCAAATACAATTAATCATGAAATTTTTAAAATTAACTTTTGCATTGATGCTTAGCTTAATCATTAATGCTCAGTCTGTTATGGATATAACCTACATGGATATTCCTGCAACTGAAATTGGAGAATTCATTGAAGTTCATAAACAATTTACAGATATCACAATCGAAGAAGGTAGAGAAATGAACGGTCAATGGGTATACAGACATTGGTATGGATCTGGTGCATCTGTAGTTGTAATGACATATTTTGACTCTGCTGAATCTGCTGCTAAAGATGACCCTTGGGAGTATATTCGTAAAAGATGGGAAAACTCTTCAGATGAAGAAAAAAAATCCCTTGAAGCTATGGGATCAAAATATGCATCTTTCTTAGATCGTCATTCTGATGAGGTTAGAACAATAGATTGGGAAAACTGGTTTATAGCTAATGGTGATGCTATACAAGAAAAAGCACCTGCATGGGATACAAATTGGGTCCTTGTTGTAGGGAGTTATAACTCCTCTGGTAATTGGGGTACTATGGCAAATGCTTACATGGACTGGCAAGTTAAACCTCAAGTAGAAGAAGGTTCTATGCTTGCAGGTGGTTATTCTTACCATTTTTCAGGCAGTGGTTCTCATGTTCAGTTTTTTACAGCTTATGCTTCTTTAGTTGAATTTGCTGAGGCAGCTTCTTCTCAGGGAACAGATAATCCAGAAGCAAGAAGTACATTTTGGAGCTTAGTAGAAGGCGGTCATGATGATCAAATATATGTTCATGTTGGTCATGTTGACGCAAATGGATTTAACCTCGCAGGACCAAATAGATAAGAAATATTATGAAAGCAATTAAAATATTTTTATTACTTATAACAACAATGACAGTTTCTGCTCAGTCTGAAACGGTCATGAATCTATCATACCTTGACGTACCAATTCAAAAAATAGGTAGGTTTATGGAATTACACGAGCAAGTAACAAATATGGCGCTTGGAGAAAAAAGAACTCTTCAAGGTCAATGGGTATTAAGCCACTATTATGGATCAGGACCTTCTATAGTTGTTCAAGATAATTATGCTAATGCCAACGATGCAATTAATGATGATCCATGGGTACATGTAAGAGAAAAATGGCAAGCTGCTAGTCAAGAAGAAAGAGAAGAGATGGGAGCTATAGTAAGTGAATACCAATCTTTTTGGAATGGTCACACAGACGAAATGAGAAGAGTTGATTGGCAAAACGACCATGTGGTTGGAGAAGACATAGATGTTTCAGGATATTTTATTTTAGTAATAGGTAAATATAATACCTCTGGAAATCAAGGTGAAATGGGCCAAGCATATCATGATTGGGTTACAATACCAGCTGTTGAATCGGGTGTAGCAATGTTTGGTAATCATAGCTACCACCTAACGGGCTCAGGGTCAGACGTAATGGTTGCAAACGGATATAAAAGTATGCACGAATTCGCAACCAGTCTAGAAAATGCAACTTCAGGACCAGCCGAAGCAAGACAAAAATTTTGGAGTCTTGTTGAAGGGGATCATGAAGACCAAATATATATCCATCAAGGACATATAGTGGACGGTAAATTTGTCAGAGCTAAATCTGATTAATTTAATATTAATTATCAATCTAAATTCAATTTATATGAGAAAACTATTTTTATTACTTACACTTTTTGCAGTTGGATCTCTATCTGCTCAAGGTAATGGAGACTATGTAAATATGACTTTTGTCAAAACAACTCCAGGAGAAGATTATGGAACTATTCTTAACGAAAAGTGGAAAGAATTAGCTCAAATGAGAGCTGATGAAGGAACAATCACCGGATGGGATGTTTGGTGGAGACCGGGTTCTACAGATAAATCTGATTGGAACATGCTTATTGTAACAATTGCACAAAGCCCTGATAGCTTAAATGCAAATGCAGGAGTCCTTAAAATGAGACCAGACTACAGTGAGATGGATGTTGAAATTTTTCAGGAAAAAAACATCAAAGCAAGAACAATTGTCTGGGATAATGTCCTTGTAAACAAAGGATTAAATTTTGCTGGAAATCAAGGTGAAACACCTACTGCACCTCAAGTAGCAGTTATCAATATGATGAAAGTTGGCTATGCAAATGCCTATGATTATGAAAAAGCTGAGAACAGTCTAAATTCAGCTGATCTAGGATCAAGAGTTGGCTGGGCACTTCTTAAAAGACTTGACAATGCAGGTGAAGATGTTTACTATGATTATATGACAGTTGATTTCTACGAAGACTGGAAATCAATGATGCAAACAAGAGAAGCAACTGGAAAAATCCCAAGAGAACTTCAGGCTGTTTCAAACATGAGGACACATCAACAAAGTATTCCTCTTTGGTTAGCTATCCAAGTAAGACCAAAAGAATAGTTAATTCTTATTAAATATTTAAAACCCCTCTTATATGAGGGGTTTTTTTATTTTTGATTTGTGAAACAATTAGTTTGTTTACTCTTATCTATAATTTTATTTGGTTGTTCCCTTGAAACTAACCCAATAAAATCCTCTTTTAGAAAAAATGATTTTTTAAAAGAAATAATTAAGGAAAAAGAGGACTATGAAATACAAGTTCTTCTAACAAAAATAGATCAATATAATTCTCAGGTTGACTTTCAGGAATACAAATATCAGCTTGATGACAACAAATATTTCTACCCTGCAAGTACTATTAAGCTACCAATCGTTGTTTTAGCTTTAAAAAAAATTAATGAGTTAAGATCTAAAGGGTCTGAGATTACCCTGAAGTCTAAAATAATTCTAAACTATAAAGATGACTACTCTGAATTACTAATTCGAGACAGCATTACTTCTTTTCAAAATCTTATTGCAGATGTCTTTCTAGTGAGTGATAATTCTGCATCTAATATATTGATTGATTTCATCGGATATAATTATTTCAATGAAGAAATGAAAAATGCAGGTTTTGATAAAACTTACCTAAATCACAAGTTTAATCCTGACCCATATGTTAATTCGACATGGCAAATATCAGATCTTGATAATAATTTAATTTCTTCTTTAAATGATAATCAAAAAATAATTAAAACTAATGATAAGACAATTGGCCTTGAAAAAGGTGAAAAAAGATACTTCAAAGGAGAAATATTAGACGAATCACTGAATTTTTCTGAAAAAAACAGATCTTCAATAACTGACATGCACAATCTAATAAAATACATATTTTATCCTGAGATTTTTGATAGTACCAACACCTTTAATTTAAATGTAGAGGATTATGACTTTTTGAGATATTGGATGAGTAGGTTTACCTATGAAGATATAGGTGAAAAGTTTATAGGAGATGAAAAATTTTTTGAAACTTATAATAAGTTTTTTATTCATGGAGATGAGCAAAGTTTATCAAATGAACAAATCAGGGTCTATAATAAAATTGGCCAAGCTTATGGGACTTCAATAGACAATGGCTTAATAAAAAATTATCAGGATAATATTGAATTTATTCTTACAGCAACTATTTATACAAATAAAAATAAGGTTATAAACGACAATTTTTACGAGTACGATGATATAGCTGTACCTTTTCTTGCAAAACTGTCTAGATCTATATATAGTGAACTTGTGGACTAACTCTTAATTAATCCTAAGTCAATAAGTCTTTCATGTAAAAATTCTCCAGCTGTAATATCTTCATATCCTTTTGGATTATCAGCATCTATACACGAATCCAGACAATTTAGCGACATCTCTTGTCTTGGATGCAAGAAGAAAGGTATTGAATATCTAGAGCTATTCCAAAGATCTCTTGGGGGATTAACCACCCTGTGAATTGTAGATTTTAATTTATTGTTAGTATGCCTTGAAAGCATATCACCAATGTTAACTATAACCTCATCTTCTTCTGCCACAGCGTCAATCCATTCCCCAGAATTATTTAACACCTGTAAGCCTTTTCCTTGAGCACCCATAAGAAGTGTTATTAGATTTATATCCCCATGTGCTGCTGCTCTTTCAGCATTTTTAGGCTCTTCAGTAATCGGAGGATAATGAATTGCTCTTAGTATTGAATTTCCATTGAATATGTGTTTATCAAAGTATGTCTCTTCTAGGTTGAGATAACAAGCAATAGCTCTAAGAATATGCTTTCCAGTCTCTTCTAATAGCTCATAAGTTTTTTGCCCTACAGTATTAAAGTTTTCTAGCTCATTAACTATTACGTTATCAGGATATTCCTCTTTTAATTTTGGCTCGTCTTTGACATATTGACCAAAGTGCCAAAACTCTTTAAGATCTCCAATATTTTTCCCCTTAGCACTTTCTTTTCCAAATGGAGTAAACCCTCTTTGACTGGCTAAACCCTTTATAATATACTTACACTTGACTTCATCAGACAGGTTAAAGAAGCTTTTAACTTCAGTATATAATTCATCTTTAGTTCTATCATCTAAAAGATGACCTTTAATTGCAATAAAGCCTATTTCACTAAATCCCTTTCCAAGCTGTTCAATAAACTCATTCTTAGTCTTTGAATCACCAGTTAAAAAATCATTTAAGTTTAAATGCGGAATATTTTTCATTAGTCTATCTTTTTTATCATTTTTGATATATACTTACCGATTATATCAAACTCAAGATTAACCTTAGTTCCAACATTAATCTGATTAAAATTAGTCTTATTATAAGTATAAGGTATAATTGCAACAGAAAAAGAATTTTCGTTAGAATCAACAACTGTTAGACTAACCCCATTTATAGTTATAGAACCCTTTTCAACAGTTATATTATTTTTTGAGTGTTTGAATACATATTTCCAACTTCCATCAGTTTCTTTAACCTCAGTACAAACTGCAACTTCATCAACATGTCCCTGAACTATATGCCCATCGAATCTTGAATTAACTGACATTGATCTCTCTATGTTAACAGTATCGCCTGGAATAATCTCACCAAAATTTGACCTTTCAATACTCTCAGAAATTACATTTACTGTGTATACATCATTATCTATATCAACAACTGTTAAACAAACCCCGTTGTGACACAAGCTTTGATCAATCTTAAGTTCATTTGTAATACTTGACTTAAGGGAAATATCTAAATTTCCTTTATTTTTTTCTACCTTAACTACAGTAGCCATACATTCAATTATCCCAGTGAACATTATTATCTTTGTTTTTGCATCGGTAAAATTAGCAATTAATTAAAGAGTGGTAAAATCAAGGAAAATAAATGTTGGAATAACTATTGGTGATCCAAATGGTATTGGGATTGAAATAATCTTAAAATCACTATCTAATTATAGTCTATTTACTGAATGTAATTTTATAATATATGCTTCAACTGACTTAATTGAAAAACAGAAAAAACATTTTCAAATTGACACTCCTTCAATAATAAAGATTGATAGTGAAGAAGATTTATCGGATACTCAGATAAATGTAAAAGAGGTATTCTCTAATTATCAATTTAATTTTGGAGAATCTGATAAAGAATTATCTGCACTTGGAATTATTTCTTTGAAAGAAGCTACAAAAGCTATAAAAGACAAAAAGATAGATATTTTGGTTACAGCTCCTATAAACAAGGATTTATCATTTTCGGAGTCATTTAAATATACAGGTCATACAGATTTTCTAAAGAATTATTTTAGAACAAGCCCCTTAATGTTAATGATATCCAAAGAACTTAAAATAGGCTTATTAACAGACCATATTCCGATAAAAGATGTATCAAATGCTATTGATCAAGATATTGTTGAAAAAAAAATCAAAGCACTAGAAATAAGTTTAATAAATGACTTTCAAATAAAAAAACCTAAAATTGCAGTATTGGCAGTTAATCCTCATGCTGGCGATAATGGAGTAATAGGCAATGAAGACCAATCAATAATTACACCAGCAATTAATAGTTTTAAGGGAACTAAGAGTTCTATTAATGGTCCATTTTCAGCAGACACTTTTTTCGTTAATGAAAATTATAAAAAATATGATGGTATTATTGCTTCATACCATGATCAAGGGCTTATACCATTTAAAACTATTTCCTTTGGAAAAGGAGTAAATTTTACAGCAGGGTTACCAATTGTAAGAACCTCACCAGATCATGGTACTGGCTTTGATATAGCTGGAAAAGGAATAGCAGATCACACCTCATTTACAAATGCAATAAAACTAGGTATTCAAGTGTTTAAATTAAGAAACAACTTAGATTGACATTAAATAGATAAATTTTTATAAATTTGCCGCTCAATAGTTAAGTGATGAAATCGCTTTCACCATATTTGGTTAAATTTTCAGGACTGAAAGAAGATGTTCATCTCTATGACTTTGAAATAGGAAATAAGTTCTTTAAAAATTTTGATTATTATGATTTTGCTGATGCAAACATTAAAACTATTCTTGAGCTAGAGAAAAAACCAACTTTACTAAACTTAAAATTTAGATTTAATGGAGAGGTTGAAGTTCAATGTGATCTTTCAATGGAAATGTTTTCATTAGAACTTGAAACTGACTATACTGTTGTTGTCAAGTTTAAAGATGATACAATATCATCTGATGATAAAGTAGTTTTTTTACCAACTGGATCAAACAGCATTGATGTTTCACAGATTATATATGAGAGTATTATTCTTGCTGTTCCACAGAAAAAAGTTCACCCAGGAATAGAGAATGGATCATTAAAATCTGAAATAATTGAAAAGCTTGAAGAATTAAAACCTAAAAAAAATTTTATTGAAAAGACTGACCCTAGGTGGGACAAACTAAAAGATTTATTATAAATGGCACATCCAAAACGTAAAATATCTAAGACTAGAAGAGATAAACGTAGAACACATATTAAAGCTGAAAAACAGCAAATATCAATATGTAAAGCTACTGGTGAGTCACACTTATACCATAGAGCGCACTGGCATGAGGGGAAGCTTTATTACAGAGGAAAAGTTTTAGTTGATTCTTTAGAATCAGAATAAAAACGACCTTTATTTATCAATTTAATTGTCAATTGACACAATTGATGTTAGTATGAAACCTAACAATAAAAGAAATATAAAAGCCGCTATTACTGGTGTTGGAGGCTTCGTTCCAGAAGACTTTATTTCAAATAAAGATTTAGAAAAGATGGTTGATACCAATGATGAGTGGATTACAGCCAGAACAGGAATAAAAAAAAGAAGAATTCTTAAGGATAAAGGTAAAGGCACTTCATTCTTGGCTATCAATGCTGCAAAGGATCTAATAGCAAAGAAAAAAATAAACCCTGAATCAATAGACCTAGTAATTGTTTCAACTATAACACCTGATTTTCATGGTGCATCAACTGCTCCTACCGTAGCTTCAGCAATAAAAGCAAAAAATGCATATGCTTTTGACTTAAGTGCTGCATGTTCCGGGTTTTTATTTGGTATGTCTACAGCTACTAGTTACATTGAATCAGGAAGATATAAAAAAGTTCTGCTAATTGGTGCAGACATGATGTCTTCAATTGTAGACTACACTGACAGGTCAACTAGTATTCTTTTTGGAGATGGAGCAGGAGCTGTATTGGTTGAGCCAAGTCTAAATGGATATGGCTGGGAGGATGAGTATCTCAGATCTGATGGAATAGGAGCAGAGTGGTTAAATATTAAATCTGGAGGATCTCTTTACCCAATATCAAACGAGACAATTGCAAATAAATGGCATTATATAGCTCAAGATGGAAAAACTGTCTTCAAGTCAGCTGTATCAGAGATGGCAAATGCTACGGAGCAAATTATTATAAGAAATGAACTTAAATCTGAGGAGATTAAATACTTGCTTCCTCATCAAGCAAATAAAAGAATTATTGATGCTACCGCAGAAAAGATTAATTTAGACAAAAATAAGGTTCTTATGAACATTGAAAACTACGGAAATACTACTGCTGCAACAATACCGTTGTTAATGTATGATTATGAAAAAAACTTAAATGAAGGTGATAAACTAATTTTAGCAGCCTTTGGCGCTGGTTTAACATGGGGTGCAGCATATTTAACATGGGCATATAACTAAATTTAAATACATGGATATAAAAGAAATACAAAATTTAATCAAGTTCGTTCATAAGTCTGGGGTGGAAGAGGTAAAGATTGAAAGAGATGACTTCAAAATTACTATAAAAACTAAGTCTGTTGCACCACAACATATAATTGTTGAGGATGTTCCAACTCCAGTTTCAATTCCTGCTAGTCAACCAATTACTCAAGCTGTTCAAGAGGTTAATAACCAAGAAACAACTGAGTCAGTAAATCTGGAAAATGACAATCAAGCGATAGTTAAATCACCAATAATAGGAACTTTTTATAGGAAACCATCTCCTGACAAGCCATCATTTGTTGAAGTTGGACAAAGTGTTGCAAAAGGTGACGTTTTATGTGTAATAGAAGCAATGAAATTGTTCAACGAAATTGAATCAGATTTTTCCGGTAAAATCGTTAAAATTTTAGTTGACGATCAAAGCCCTGTTGAATTTGATCAACCATTATTCATTATTGATCCTTCCTAGAAATGTTTAATAAAATTTTAATTGCCAATAGAGGAGAGATTGCTATGCGTGTTATTAGGACATGTAAAGAAATGGGTATTAAAACTGTTGCAGTTTACTCAAAAGCAGATGAAGAGAGTCTTCATGTTAGATTTGCAGATGAAGCAGTTTGTATAGGGCCAAGTGCAAGTTCAGAGTCTTATTTAAAATCATCAAATATTATTGCTGCTGCTGAAATTACAAACGCTGATGCTATTCACCCTGGATATGGATTTTTATCAGAAAATAGCAAGTTTTCAAAAATTTGTGAAGAGCATAAAATTAAATTCATAGGAGCTTCTCCTGAAATGATTAATAAAATGGGAGATAAATCCTCAGCAAAAGAAACTATGAAGGCTGCAGGAGTCCCTACCATTCCTGGGTCTGAAGGTCTTGTTCCTGCTCTTGAAGATGCTCAAAATATTGCACTTGAAATAGGTTACCCTGTTATGTTAAAAGCTACTGCTGGAGGAGGAGGAAAGGGTATGAGAATAGCAAAAGATGCTAAAGAACTTTCTTCGGCATGGGAGCTTGCTCGTCAGGAATCAAAATTGGCTTTTGATAATGATGACATGTATTTAGAAAAATTCATAGAAGATCCTAGGCATATTGAAATTCAAATCATTGGGGACTCTTATGGTAAAGCTTGTCATTTATCAGAGAGAGATTGTTCAATTCAAAGAAGACATCAAAAATTAATCGAAGAAACACCCTCACCTTTTATAACAAAGGCATTAAGAAATGCAATGGGAGAAGCCGCGGTAAAAGCTGCTGAATCAATAAAGTATGAAGGTGCAGGTACTATTGAGTTTCTAGTGGATAAGCATAAAAAGTTTTATTTTATGGAAATGAATACTAGAATACAGGTTGAACACCCGATAACTGAACAAGTAATAGATTATGATTTAATAAGAGAACAGATCTTAGTTGCTGCTGGTGAACCCATATCTGGTAAAAATTATTTTCCAAAGCTTTGCTCAATTGAATGTAGAATAAATGCAGAAGATCCTAACAATGATTTTATGCCAAATCCAGGAAAAATCTTAACTCTACATTTTCCGGGCGGTCATGGTGTTAGAATTGACACTCATGTATACAGTGGTTACTTAATACCACCTTTTTATGATTCAATGATAGCAAAACTTATAACTACAGCTCAAACTAGAGAAGAGGCAATAAATAAAATGAAAAGAGCGTTAGATGAATTTGTAATTGAGGGTGTGAAAACAACAATACCTTTCCATCAAAAGATGATGGAACACCCAGATTTCATCTCAGGAAATTATACTACTAAATTTATGGAGTCTTTTGAAATGTAGACTAAATGATCTTCATTTCAATTAATTTCTCAGCTATTTGAATTGTATTTGTTGCAGCCCCTTTTCTTAGGTTATCTGCAACAACCCATATATTTAAGCCGCTTTCAATACTAAAGTCTCTTCTAATTCTACCAACAAAAACCTCGTCCTTATTCGCAGAATTTATTGGCATAGGATATATATTGTTTGCAGGATCATCCTCTACAACAAGACCAGGAGACTTTTTTAAAATTTCAAAAACTTGATCTAATTTAAATTGATTTTCAAATTCAATATTTACAGATTCACCATGACATACTTCAATAGGAACTCTAACAGCAGTTGAAGTAATTTGAATTGAGTCGTCACTTAAAATTTTTCTAGTCTCATTTATCAATTTGTTTTCTTCTTTTGTATAACCACCTTCCTCAAATACATCACAATGGGGAAGAAGGTTTTGATCAATACTGTAAGGATATATCATTTCTGGGTCTGAATCTATTCTTTCTCCATTAAGCTGATCAATTGCATTTTTTCCTGTTCCAGATACTGATTGATATGTTGATATAACTAACCTTTTGATTTTAAAGACTTTATGTAAAGGAGCTAAAACTACCATTAACTGCATTGTTGAGCAATTTGGATTAGCAATAATGTAATCATCCTTTGTTAGAACTTCAGAATTTACCTCACTAACAACTAATTTTTTTGATGAATCCATCCTCCATGCTGAAGAATTATCAATAACTCTTGTTCCAACTTCAGCAAATTTTGGAGCCCATTCTAAAGATGTTGATCCACCTGCAGAAAATAATGCTATATCTGGTTTCATTTTTATAGCATCTTCAATGGAAACTATATTGTAGTGTTTTTCTTTAAAAAGAATTTTTTTACCTATCGATCTTTCAGAGGCAACAGGGATTAAATTACTTAATGGGAAATTTCTGCTTTCAAGAAGACTAAGCATGACATTTCCTACAACCCCAGTTGATCCTATTACAGCTACTTTCAATTTGATTTATTTTTTTTCATTTTTTTAAAAAAAACTGCCCTACTTAAAGGCTCATATTTATCTTTCTCACCTATTACAACAATGTCCTTTTTTTTATTTTTTCTATAGCTATAGTTAGCAACATTTCCGGATTTTTTACAAACTGCATGAACTTTAGTTACATATTCAGAGATCGCCATAAGGTTGGGCATTGGTCCAAAAGGGTTGCCAAGATAATCCATATCCAATCCTGCAATAATTACTCTAATTCCATTATTAGCTATTTTATTACAGACACCCACTATTTCATCATCAAAAAACTGAGCTTCATCAATAGCTACTACATCACAGTTTTTTAGCTTATTTAAAATCTCTGATGATGACTTTACTTCAATTGACTCAAGTTTGTTGTCATCATGTGATTCAATATAGTTTTTACTTCTTGAATCAATAATTGGTTTAAAAATTTTAACTTTTTGATTAGCTATTTTAGCTCTTTTAACCCTTCTTATTAACTCTTCAGTTTTACCAGAAAACATTGACCCACAAATTACCTCAATCCAACCAAATTGTTCATTGTTGTATGCAGGATTTTCTAAAAACATTTTGTAATTTAAATTGAAAAATAAGGCAAATTTATCAAAAAGTAATTCATTATTATAATTTATAGAAGTGTTTGAAAAGATAGAAAATAAAATAAAAGAGATTGCAGAGAAAATATATAAATCCAATCAATCAGATCAGGATGAGATTTATGAGAATGCAAAAAAAATATATGAACTTGCCATCATATATAAATTTCTGTCAAAAAGTAAACAAAATGCTGATTGGGTATTGTACTCTGAGAAATTGAAGGAGACATTAAGACAGCTTGATTTATCATCAGAAAAAAATCAACAATTACCCTATAATGAAAGTGAAATAATTCCACTAATTGATTCTATCAAAGACTTAGTTACTGAGATACCAGAAACTGACGATGACAATTGATCCTCAACTATATATCGTGCCAACTCCTATTGGCAATATGGAAGATATTACCTTGAGAGCTATAGAAACACTTAAAAATTCAGATATTATTTTGGCCGAGGATACAAGACATGCAAGAAAATTACTAAAGCACTATAATATTTTAACAAAAGTAAATAGTTACCATCTTAATAATGAACATAAAAGAGTTGATGAATACATTCAAATGATAATTAATGGAAACAAAGTCTCCCTAATAACAGATGCCGGTACTCCTTGTATATCTGATCCAGGATTTTTACTTATTCGTGAAGCAATTAAAAATAATATATTAATTACTTGTTTGCCTGGTCCTACAGCTTTTGTGCCAGCACTAGTTATGAGTGGACTACCCAGTGATAGTTTTATTTTTGAAGGGTTTTTACCAAGAAAAAAGGGGAGAAAGTCTAAACTATATGAAATCTCTCAAAATACTAAAACCACAATTTTATATGAATCACCCTTCAGAATAATTAAAACCCTTTCTGACATGAAAGAGACAATTGGTTCAGACAGAAAAATTGCTATAGTTAGAGAGATATCCAAAATCTATGAAGAAGTATTCAGAGGAACAATAGAAGAAGCGATTCTAGAATATAATGAAAGAACAATTAAGGGTGAATTCGTAATCTGTATTGATAAAGCTTAATGAAAAACTGGATTAAAATTGATCAACCCAATATTGATGAGGTAAATTCTCTTCAAATGGACTTAAAAATTCCTCGCTTTATTTGTTCGCTTTTACTTCAACGTGGTGTTAATTCTTTAGATAAAGCGAAATTTTTTTTTAGACCTGAATTAGATTCTCTTCATGACCCATATATGATGAAGGATATGGAAAAAGCTATAGTAAGGATTAACAATGCTTTAAGTGAAAAAATTATGATTTTAGGAGATTATGATGTTGATGGAACTACTTCAACATCTATGCTGTTTACCTATTTTAGTCACAGGAATTATGACCTATTATATTACATACCAGACAGATATAAAGAAGGATATGGGGTATCGTTAGAATCAATTGATTATGCAAAAGACAACAATATCTCATTAATAATCACTGTAGATTGTGGAATAAAAGCAGTAAATCAAGTTGAATATGCCAATTCAAATGGAATTGATATAATTATTTGTGATCATCATTTGCCTGACACTAAAGTTCCCGAAGCTTACGCAGTTTTAAACCCTAAACAATCAGACTGTACCTATCCTTTTAAAGATCTTTGTGGTTGTGGAATAGCTTATAAATTAATAACTGCACACAATTTAAAATCAGAAAATAAATTAAATATTCGAAGTCTTCTTGACTTTGTTGCATTAGCAACTGTTTCTGATATGATGCCTCTAATTGATGAAAACAGAATTATGGTATTTCATGGATTGAAGGAAATTAATAACAATCCTAGACTAGGACTTAGAAACTTTTTGAAATCAAATAATAATAAAGTAGATGAATCAAAGATATCGTTTAACATTGGGCCAAGAATAAACGCTGCAGGAAGAATGAAAAATGGAAAAATTATTGTGGACCTTCTAGTTGAGGAAGACCCTAACAAGGCTATGTCTTTATCAAACGAAGTAGAATTTCTGAATTTAAAACGCAGGGCTACTGAAAAAGATGTATTTGAAAATGTAGTTGAAAAAATTGACTACAGTAAGTACTCCAATATTTTTTATGGTCCTAACTGGAGTACTGGTGTATTAGGAATTGTTGCCTCAAGAGTTATTGAAAAATCATATAAGCCTACTATAATAATTACTGACTTTGATCAAAAGTTACTTACTGGATCTGTAAGATCTGTATCTGGATTTGATGTTTATGATGCATTGGTTAAATGCGAAAAATATTTACATCAATTTGGAGGTCATAAATTTGCAGCAGGTTTAAAAATCGAAAAATCTAAATTAAATCTATTTAGTGAACATTTTGAAAAAACTGTTAAAGAGGCTGTTAATGGAAATATGTTTGAAAGAAAGCATAAGTATGATCTTGAAGTTTCTTTCGCAGACCTTACTATTGAAAATGTAAAGATAATTTCAAGAATGTCTCCTTTTGGTCTTGAAAACAAAAGACCAGTCTTCAGGTCAGATGATTGCAAAATAATTGATGATTTAAAATTTGTTGGTAAAGAATCACAAATCGTAAAATCCTATATAATGGATTCAACAAATACTAAGATTCCATTTATTTCATTCAGTAAAAAGGATGAGCTTGTTAATCTAAAATCGTCTTTCAGTATTCTCTTTACTACAAGCATCAATTCATATTCAGGTAAAGAACAAGTAGAGATAATAATTAAAGAAATTAGTTCAAATTAAAAACCCTGCCGAAGCAGGGTTTTTTTAAGAACTAATTTTAACTTTTAGAATCTAATATTTAATCCTAAGTTCCATGTTGTTCCTTTCCCAAAATAAACTTGATTTGCTACATTAACTCCATTCCAAGTTCTTCCGCCATCATTGTGGAAGTTTGTTTGAGATTGTGAAATATATTCTTCATCTAATAGGTTGTTAATATTCAGTCTAGCTGTTGTATCATATCCTAATAAACTAAATCTATATGTTGCACCTAAGTCAACTGTTCCCCATGATGGAAGTTTAATTGAGCCTCTATTATCTGAATTTCTAAACTCACTATCAAGAGGTCCAAATCTACCATGAAGGTTATCAAAACTCATCATATCTACATCCATAGAAAGCTTTGAAGTAAGTTTATAATCAAGACCTAGATATAATACTGTTTGTGCTGCATCACCTATTTTTACACCATCTAGGTATAAAGTCCCAGTTTCTCCAGCTGGTTGATTATTATCTGTGTAGTAAGAGTCTCCCTGGAAGTTTTTAGAATATTTCCAGTTTCCTAGTGATGTCATACCTCTTACTCTTAATCTGCTTGATGGATACCATGTCATTTCAGCCTCAATACCTTGGTGAGTCTGTTCAACACCAGTGTAAATAATTCTTATACCTTGATCTCCAATAGAACTAGATCTTCTAAGAGTTCTATCACCCCATACTGTATGATACGCATTAACATTAGCCTTGAAATTAGATGAGATATAACCATATCCAAGTTCAAATGATGTAAATGATTCATTTGTTATATCATCAGCTTCTTCAAAGTCATAGTCAGCATTTGGGAAAACTCCATCAAAAGAAGGAGGTCTCATAATTTGACCTACATTAAAGAAAACGTTGGAATTTTCATTCATTCTATAATTAGCACCCCCTTTTATATATCCACCATCAACAGTAATTTTTCTACTCTTAGTTGAAGGAGCAGCAGTATAGAATCCTTCCCACTGATATGTTTGACTAGATGTACCAAATTGAAGTACTGCAGAAAATTTGTCACTTCCAGTATATTCAACAAGTCCATTAACACCAGTCCAATCTACATAACCTATATAATACCTCTGAGAACCATTAGGGTTTTCCATTCCAAGATTTTTAAATGGAGTAGCTTCATATGTATCAACTATTACTGTTCCAATTCTATCTCCATTTCCTGAGAAGTTAAACCCGTTAATTGTTGAAATATATCCGTCTAATCCAAACATTGTCTCAGGACCTCTTCTGTGATATGCCTTATATGATCTTAGGTCAAGACCAAGTTCATATCTGAAGTTATCTGAGTCAATTTTAATTTTTGAGATACCTCCATACCAGTTGTGTGAGTTTGTTGAAAATCTTCTTATTGTAGTATCAGCAGCCCACTTACTTGGAAGACCATCTATATCATTATAGTAACCAAGCTTCATTCCCTGAAACGTTCCGCTTGTAGGGACATATGCTCCTGCTGTATTTTTTTGTACGGCTACGTTCCAATTAATTGTATAGTCAGGATTTCTCCATTCACCATGATCTGCAAGGTAGTCAGCAAAAGACTCATTGAAAGATGTTGTTCCAAAAGAACCTCTTCCTCTAAGTCCTGTTCCTCCTCCTCTTCCAGCAGATCCATAAAGTGATGTAGCTAAGGTAACGTTATTTGAAATTTGCCAATCCCAGTTAAATGTTGCTAAAGGTTTGTTGTAGTAGTTTCTAAGAACGGAAAATTCTTCTCCTTGATACTCTCCATAAAGTTCGTTAAACTTTCTGTAGTCGTCTCCTTGAGCATCTCCATAATCAAGGTATGTTCTTAATTCTGTTCCATAATAAGCTTGGTGATGCCACTGTCCAGCACCAATAAGTGAAAAGTTAAATTCATGATCTCCACCTCTAGGAGTATATCCTACAGAAAAAGCATAAGTTGTTCCTTCTCCTTGCATTCCATTTCTCCATCCGTCTCCTTGCCAAAAACCAAGAAGAAAACTAGAAGACCATCCAAGTTCATTTACACCAGTGTTATGGAAAGCTGTGAATTTTTGATACCCATTATCACCAAGTCCTAGTTTAATTCCAGAACCGGGATCAACTTCAGCAGCACGTGTGTTAACAGAAACAGTTCCACCTGCAGATGGAACAGCAAGAGATGTAGAACCTAATCCTCTTTGGATTTGTACACTTGAAGTTAGGTCAATTAATCCCATCCAGTTTGACCAGTATATCCGACCATTTTCCATGTCGTTAACTGGCTGGCCATTGATCACATATGCTGTATTTGTAAACCCAAATCCCCTTACATACATTTGACCATCACCATAACCTCCACTATCTTGATTTGTATAAACACCAGGAGTTCTCTTAAGTGTTTCAACAAATTCTAGATTACCAGCTTTTAAATCAATTTCAGCACCTGAAACTGAACTAAATGCTACTGGAGTAATTCTCTCTCTAGCCACATCTACAACTTTTGATGTTACTGTAACCTCCGAAAGCGCTATGGAGTCTAAAGCAGCATCTTGAGCAAAAGCTGTAGCTGTAAATAGTGAAAATAATATTAAGCTTAATTTTTTCATTATTATTAGTAATTAGTATTAGTATTTGATTTGTCCAAAAATAGGATTTATAATCTTTTTTTCTAATAAGTAAATATTAACAGAGAATTAATTATTCATTATGTTTTAATAATCTAAACTTATTGAAGCTTGTCATAAATTTGAGAAGATGACTTGTCTAGATTAGATTTTCCATTATTCATAATCTCTTTAGCTATTGATTTCCCTAATTCAACGCCCCACTGATCAAAACTATAAATATTCAAGATGGATCCTACAACAAAAATTTTACTTTCATACATAGCTATTAATGAGCCAAGGTTGTGAGGAGATAACTTGTTAATAAGTATTGTATTTGAGGGTTTGTTACCATCAATATTCTTTTGAATTTCATTTCCAGATTTTTTATTACCTACCAACAAAGCATTTGTCTGAGCTAAGAAATTTGAAGTTAAAATTTTATGTTGTTCTTTATCACTATATAAGGGCTCTTTAAAAGCAATAAAATCTGACGGAATTAATTTTGTCCCTTGGTGCATAAGTTGAAAAAATGCATGCTGTGCATTTGTTCCTGTTGACCCCCAAATAATTGATCCAGTTTGATAATTAACTCTATTTCCCTCCCTATCTATACTCTTACCGTTACTCTCCATACTTGCTTGCTGAAGATAATCTGGAAGTTTACTAAGAAATTGATTATAAGGAAGAATTGACTCAGTTTCACAATTAAAAAAGTTATTGTACCAGATACTTAATAAAGCAAGTACAACTGGTATATTTTTTTCAAAAGGCGCTTCTTTGAAATGTAGATCCATTTCTCTTGCACCATCTAAAAAATCATCAAAATTTTTAGATCCAATACAAATTGAAATAATTAAACCTACAGAGCCCCATAAAGAGAATCTTCCTCCTACCCATTCAGGTATAGAAAGAATATTTTCAGATTTAATACCGAATTCTTTTGGATCTTGGGTATTATTTGAAACTGCAATGAAATGATTTTTAATTGATTCTTCATTTACATTCTGAACAAACCATTTTCTGACTTTTTTTGCATTTTCAAGAGTCTCAATGGTTGTAAATGTTTTGGAAACAATTACAAACATTGTTGTCTCTGGATTAAGAGAATTCAGTATATTTTCTGTATAGTCTGGATCTATATTTGAAATGAAATAAGGTTTTATACCTTTTGAGTAAAAACTTAAAGCTTCAGTCACCATTTCTGGTCCAAGATGTGAGCCACCTATACCTATATTTACAACATTCTCAATTTTTTTACCAGAGTACCCAAGCCTTATACCCTTGTTAATCTCGTCTGAAATAGTTTTAATTTTTGATAAAGTATTATTTACCTCTTTATATATTTGGGTTGAGTCAGTATTTTTAGATCTCAATGCTGTATGGAGAACGGATCTGTTTTCAGTTTCATTTATTCTAGATCCATTAAAATACTTATTTATATTTTC
>JADHME010000047.1 GCA_016780245.1 Flavobacteriaceae bacterium
AAAGATTTTTTGTAAATGAATCCATAAGAGAGCAGATTTTAATTCATTATGACAAAGAAGTTCCATACTCTGTTGAGGTAATAACTGAAGATTTTAAGGACTCACCAAAAATTATTAGAATTAGATCTTTAATTCTAGTTGAAAGAGATTCACAAAAAGGTATTCTGATTGGTCATAAGGGATCTGCATTGAAAAGAGTTGCTTCTGAAGCTAGAAGTAATCTGGAGAAATTTTTTGGGAAGAAAATATTCTTAGAAGTATTTGTTAAAGTGAGAAAGAATTGGAGAAATGATCCATCTTCTTTAAAAAAATTTGGATATAATCTATAATTAAATGAGCGGAATTGTAGCAATAGTTGGAAGACCTAATGTTGGTAAATCTACACTTTTCAATAGATTAATTGAGAGGAAAGAGGCTATTGTAGATGAGGTAAGTGGAGTAACTAGAGATAGACATTATGGAAAATCTGACTGGAATGGAGTTGAGTTTAGTGTTATAGATACTGGAGGATATCTTCCTTCAAGTGATGATGTTTTTCAAAAAGAGATTGATAAGCAAGTGATATTAGCTATTGAGGAAGCTGATGTAATTTTATTCTTAGTTGATGTTAAAGATGGTCTAACTGGAGTTGATCAATCTATTGCAGATATGCTACATAAATCCTCCAAAGAAACTCTACTCTTGGTAAATAAAGTTGATAATTCTAAACTTATAGAAGACTCTAACGAATTTTATTCTTTGGGTTTTGAAAATCTATTCTGTTTATCATCCATTAATGGATCTGGAACAGGTGAATTTTTGGACTTATTATCTGACAAGCTTCCAAAAGAGGATCTAATAATTTCAGATGTCCCTAAGTTTGCTGTTGTTGGTAGACCTAATGCTGGTAAATCATCATTTATTAATTCCCTAATAGGTAAAGATAGATTCATAGTTACTGATGTTGCTGGAACAACTAGAGATAGTCTATACACTCGATATAATCAATTTGGTTTTGAATTTGATTTAATTGATACAGCTGGTATTAGAAAAAAAAGTAAAGTATCTGAAGATATTGAGTTCTACTCAATTTTAAGATCTGTTCGAGCAATTGAAAATTCAGATACATGTTTAATAATGTATGATGTAGAAAGAGGTTTTGATTCTCAAGTTCAAAATATTTTTTGGCTTGCAGCTAGAAATAAAAAAGGTATTGTTATTCTTGTTAACAAGTGGGATACTGTGGAAAAAGATCATATGACTACTAAGTCAATTGAAGAAGAAATTATTTCAAAAACATCCCCGTTTACTGATATACCAATTGTGTTTATTTCGGCTTTAACAAAACAAAGAATCTTTGATGCAATTAAGATTGCAATGGAGGTAAATCAAAGAAGGGAATATAAAATACCAACTAAAAAGTTAAATGATTTTATTCTACCAATCATTGAACAAAAGCCTCCACCTAGTACTAAAGGTAAATACATAAAAATTAAGTTTTGTAGACAACTTCCTACTAAGTATCCTCAGTTTGCATTTTACTGTAATCTGCCGCAGTATATAAAAGATCCTTATAAACGTTTTCTAGAAAACCAATTGAGAAAAAATTTCAATTTTTCAGGAGTTCCCATTGATATTTTTCTAAGAAAAAAATAATCATAAAGTTTTTTTTAGAGATTTTAGCTCCTCTTTAATTTTGTTAAGCTTTTTCAAGATTGATAGATTTTCATCTTCTGATATATCTTTCGATTTTAACTTCTTTTTTGCCCCTTGAATTGTTAGTCCATCTTTTTTTAGAAGGGTATATATTAATCTTATGGACTCAACGTTTTCTTTTGTATACTTTCTTATTCCAGATGATTTTATCATAGGGTTAATCTCTTTGAATTCTTTTTCCCAAAACCTTAATAATGATGTATTGACGTTGAAGTGAGTTGCTACTTCACTTATACTATAGTATTTTTTTTCTGGAAGATTACTAAACATTTTAGTCAAGAGATTGATTCTCCTGAGAAGCTTGATTTACAAGCTCTTCAAATTCAATAGGGGATAGACTGCCTGAATAGAAATTTATTGGATTAATTTTTCTACCATCCTTTTCAATCTCATAGTGAAGGTGAGGTGCAACAGATCTACCAGTATTACCAACATAACCTATTAGATCTCCTCTTTTTACCTTATTGCCTCTTCTAACAACAATTTTATCCATATGAGCATATATACTCACATATCCAAAACCATGATCTATTCTAACATGATTACCAAAACCTACAGCTCTAGCATCTGCTCTAGCTATTCTCCCATCACCAGTTGCATAAATAGGTGTACCAGTTTTTGCTGAAAAATCCATACCCCAATGCATAGTTCTTTTCTTAGTGAATGGATCAATTCTGTAACCATATCCTGAGGCCATTCTTTTTAGATCTGAACTACTTACAGGTTGAATTGCTGGAATTGCAGTCAAAAGTGATTCATTATTCTTTGCTAATAACTCAATTTCATCAAGTGACTTAGATTGAATTACTAATTCTTTTGTAAGAATATCTAATCTCTTTGTTGTATTAACTATTACATCAGAACTCTCGAATCCTTCTAAATAATCGTATCTATTAACACCACCAAATCCTGCTCTCCTTTGATCTTCAGGAATTGGACTTGCTTCAAAATAAACTCTGTACAGATTATTATCTCTTTCCTCAATATTAGTTAAAGTTGATTCAACTTGCTCTAATTTCTTATTCAATACTTTAAGTTGAAGTTCGTAATTATCTATTTCTCGAGCCTGAACAATTTCTTTGGGCGTATCGATAAAATCAGTATTCAAAAGCACAACTGTAATAAAGGCTCCAATTATTACTGAACTAATCAAAAATAGAGATAGCCTGTAGATGCGTTCAATAAATGTCCTTTTGATTGGAACGAACTCCAGATTATCAGAATCAAAGTAGTATTTAGTTTTGGACATAGACCAATTTGTTGTAATTTCAACCTTTTAATGGCTGTAAACTTCTACAAATATAAAAAAAATGAATTCATCCGTTGTTAGAGAAAAATTTTTTCAATACTTCAAAGACAAAGGACACAATATTATTCCCTCAGCCTCTGTAATCAACGAATCAGATAAAAATCTAATGTTTACTAATGCTGGTATGAATCAGTTTAGAAATATTTTTTTAGGTAATCAAGAATCCAAATTTTCCAGAGTTGCAAACTCTCAAAAGTGTCTCAGAGTTTCGGGAAAGCACAACGATTTAGAAGAGGTTGGAGTTGATACTTATCACCATACTTTTTTTGAAATGCTAGGTAATTGGAGTTTTGATGATTATTTCAAAAAAGAGATAATTGGTTGGTCATATGATCTAATAACTAATATATATGGAATTAAAAAAGAGGATATTTATGTCTCTGTATTTGAAGGGTCAAAAGAGGATAATCTTGAATTTGACCAAGTAGCTTTTGATGAATGGAAAAAGTTTTTTAGTGAAAACAGAATTATAAATGGTAACAAAAAGGATAACTTTTGGGAGATGGGAGATGTAGGACCTTGTGGACCATGTTCTGAAATTCACATTGATCTTAGATCTGAATCAGATAAGAAAAAAATTAAAGGAGCGGATCTTGTAAATCAAGACCATCCTCAAGTTGTAGAAATATGGAATTTAGTATTTATCCAATACAATAGGAAGAAAGATGGATCCTTAATAAAACTTGATAAACAATATGTGGATACTGGAATGGGACTTGAGAGACTTTGTATGGCACTTCAGAAAAAAGAGTCAACTTATGACACAGATTTATTTGCAAATATTATTAAGAAAATTGAAGATATTGCAAATAAAAAATATTTGTCAGGTGATGAAAATATTGATATTGCTATAAGAGTCATCTCTGATCATATTAGAGCCTTAATATTTACAATTTCAGATGGTCAAATACCAAGTAATAATGGACCTGGATATGTTATCAGGAGAATTCTAAGAAGAGCTATAAGATATGGATATACAAATCTGGATATTAAGACTCCATTCATCTATGAACTTGTTGATGTAGTAATCTCACAATATCTGACTATTTATCCTGACTTAAAAAATCAGAGTGAATACATTACCTCATTAATTCATGAGGAAGAAAAAGGTTTCCTCAAAACATTAAATCAAGGTCTCTCCCTTATTAATCAAATTATTGAGTCTCATCCAAATGATAAGAAAATTAGCGGTGAAGATTCTTTCAAGCTTTATGATACATATGGATTTCCCATTGATCTTACTTCTTTAATTGCAACTGAAAATGATTTTCAAGTTGATATAGATGGATTTAATGAACATATGAAAGTTCAGAAAAGCAGATCAAAGTCAACAAGTAATGAAGAGGTTAAAGAATGGGTTATTGTAAATGAGAGTTCATCTATAAATGTCTTTAAAGGCTACGATGATTATGAACTTGAAACAAAAGTTTTCAAGTATCGCGAATGTATAACCACTGAAGGAGAAACTCAATACCATCTTGTTACAAATGAAACCCCTTTCTATCCTGAAGGAGGTGGACAAATTGGAGATACTGGAGAAATTATTTCGAACTCAGTAACTATAGTTGTAAAAAACACTTTTAGAGAAGCTGAGGACATAATTCATCTCGTAGATGATCTACCAGATAAACTAGATGAATCTTTACTAATGAAAATTAATAAAGATAGAAGGGTATCTATTCAGAAAAATCATACTTCAACGCACCTTCTTCAATTTGCACTAAAAAAAATATTAGGAAACCATATTGAGCAGAGAGGTTCCATGCTTACTGAAGATATTTTTAGATTTGATTTTTCACATCAATCTAAACTATCAGATAAAGAATTAAATGATGTTGAAGAACTTGTTAAAGGCTTAATTAAAGATGAAATTAAGTGTGTCGAAGATAGGGAAGCAAATTATGATGATGCAATTAATGCAGGAGCTATTGGTCTATTTTCAGAAAAATATGGGGATTTTGTAAGAACAATAAAGTTTGGTGAATCTTATGAACTATGTGGAGGTACTCATGTAGATAATACAAAAGAGATTGAAGATTTTAAAATAATTTCTGAGGGTTCTCAGGCATTTGGTATTAGAAGAATTACAGCATCGAGTAATAAAACTAGAATTAAGGAAGAACATTTAAAAGATCAAGCACTTAAAGAAAAAGCAGAAAGTGAAAAAGCAAATAAACTCCTTCAAAAAGAAATAGATTCTCAAAACAAGTTAAAAATTCAATCAATAAAAGAATTAATTATTAATGAGATAAAAGAAGTTAATGGATTAAATACATTCTCGGGGGAATTAGAACTAGATAATAAATCAATCAAAGAATTATGCTTCTCACTCTCTAATGAAATAGATAATCTATTTATGATTGTTTTATCTAGTATTGATGAAAAAGTATTTATTTCATGTTTTGTTTCAAAGAATTTAATAGCTGAAAGGAATTTTAATGCTTCAAATATTATAAAACAGTTAGCTCCTATAATTGATGGTAGTGGTGGAGGTCAGCCTTTCTTTGCTACTGGAGGTGGAAAAAATATTAATGCTATAGATAAAGCCTTAGCTGAGTCTGAAAAAATAATTAGTCAGCTGTAGGTGGAAATTTTTCAAGTATACTTGAAACAAAATTACCAATCATCTTATCTCTATCTTTTGAGTACTCATTTAATACTCCTACACCTTTACCTTGCCATACAAGCTGTTGATTCTTACT
>JADHME010000015.1 GCA_016780245.1 Flavobacteriaceae bacterium
GAGTATCAATCACATTAATCTTTACATCGTTGTAAACAACAGAAACATTTTTAGAGAGAATAGTTATTCCTCTTTCTCTTTCTAAGTCATTGTTATCAAGGAGTAACTCTGTTCTTTCTTTTCTATCATCAAATACCTTGCAATAATCAATAATTTTATCAACTAAGGTTGTTTTACCATGATCAACATGTGCAATTATTGCAATATTTCTAATTGATCTCATTTTGCTATTATTAAAGCAGGCAAAAGTAATCTAATTTATTCTAAATAAAATTTTACTTAGAATGTATTTTAAACTTATGTTAGGTATGCTCTTTATGATTTAGAGACAAGTTTTTTTTATCAGCTCATCTTCCTTATTAATCTTATGATAATAGTTGTTTAAAAATTGACAATCAAATATTTCAAAAAAAATATAAATCAAATTAAATTTTTATAATAATTTAGCTAAAAATTAGCTGAACTAAATTGAAATTTGTTTCTAGGTTCGGTGTGTTGAGAGTTAAGAAGCTAAACTCAACTATAGTCTATAGGTTAGGCTCCCGAATTTTAAAGCTAGCTTCTGTTAAAATAAACTCATCTTTTTCCTTTATTGGGAATCAAATCTTTCATTGCCCATTCTATTGTAGAATTTAGTCTTTTAGATTTTAATCTGAACACCCCAACGCATCTGCTTAATAATAGAAAAAATGAAAACCAAATATATCGACTTTATTGATCAAAATTTTGACTTTCCTCAGGAAGAGTTTAGTCTATGTAATGATGAATTAGAGTTTCATGGTATTAATATCATGGACCTTGTAAAACAGTATGGAGCTCCACTTAAATTTACATATCTACCTCAAATCTCAAATAATATAAATCGTGTAAAAAAATGGTTTTCTGAGGCTATCAAAAAAGCTAATTATAGTGGAGAATATAATTATTGTTATTGTACAAAAAGCTCTCATTTTAAGTTTGTTCTAGATGAAGCTTTGAAAAATGATATTCATTTAGAGACATCTTCTGCAATTGATATGGATATTATTGAAAGCCTTATTAAAGATGAAAAGATTCAAAAAAGTAATTACATTCTATGTAATGGATTTAAAAGAGATCAATATATCTTGAATATAGCCAATATTATAGATAGAGGATTTAATAACTGCATTCCAATAATCGATAATTATAAAGAGCTAAAATTACTTGAAGAAGCAATTAATGAAAATTTTAAAATAGGAATTAGAGTAGCTTCAGAAGAAGAGCCAAAGTTTGAATTTTATACTTCTAGGTTAGGTATATGCTATAAAGATATAATTCCCTTTTACAATGAGATGGTGAAAAGTAATACTAGGGTAGAATTAAAAATGCTTCATTTTTTTATTAATACTGGTATAAGAGATAATTCATATTATTGGAATGAGCTTTCAAAATGTTTAAGTGTATATGTTAGTTTAAAAAAAATATGCCCTTCACTTGATAGTCTTAATATAGGTGGCGGATTTCCAATAAAAAACTCTCTAAATTTTGATTTTGATTATGATTACATAATTAAAGAGATAATTAATCAAATTGATTTAATATGTAAAACTGAGAACGTTTCACCACCAAATATTTTTACTGAATTTGGAAGTTTTACTGTAGGTGAAAGTGGAGCAAGTATTTATGAAGTTCTTTATCAAAAACAACAAAATGATAGGGAGAAATGGAATATAATTAATTCATCATTTATAACAACACTTCCAGATGCATGGGCTATAAGTAAAAGATTCATAATGCTACCCATAAATAGGTGGAATGAACATTATGAAAGAGTTTTACTTGGGGGGCTTACTTGTGATAGTGACGATTACTATAATAGTGAACAGCATATGAATGCTATTTATCTTCCTAAATACGATGAAAAAAAACCATTATTCATTGGATTTTTTAATACGGGTGCTTATCAAGAAAATATAGGTGGTTTTGGTGGTTTACAACATTGTTTAATCCCTAACCCAAAACATATTTTAATTCAAAAAGATGCTAATGGTAAAATTACCACCCAGCTTTTTAAGGATCAACAAACAAAAGATGAATTTTTAAAAATACTAGGATATGAATAAAACTAAAACTTACGCTGGAATTCCTGAAAAATATGGAAAACTAGAAAATTCAAAAATAGTTTTAATTTCTGTTCCATTTGATGCTACTAGTACATGGCAAAAAGGAGCAGACAAAGGATTTGAAGCATTTTTAGATGCTTCTGAAAATATGGAGCTTTATGATATTGAGACTAATAGTGAGGTTTACAAAAACGGAGTTTTTATTGATGAGTCAATTCAAGAAAAATTATCTCCTGAAAAAATGGTAGAACAAATCCATCAAATAGTTAAAAAGTATATAATTAAAGACAAATTTGTAACTATTTTTGGAGGAGAACACTCTATTTCAATAGGAACTATTCGTGCTTTTAAAGATTGCTTTAAATCTTTATCTGTTCTTCATTTAGATGCTCATGCTGATTTAAGAGATAAATATAAAGGTACTCAATTTAATCATGCTTGTGCTGTTTACGAAGCCAGTAAAACCACCAATCTGATTCAAGTTGGTATTAGATCTATGGATATATGCGAAAAAGAAGTAATGAATAATAATAAAGTATTTTTTGCTGAAGACATTTTTTATGATGAATCTTGGCAAGATCAAGCAACTGAATTATTATCAGATAATGTATTTATTACACTTGACGTTGATGTATTTGACCCATCTATTATGCCGTCAACAGGGACCCCCGAACCTGGAGGATTATTTTGGAATGAAACTATCAGTTTTCTAAAAAAAGTATTTTTTGAAAAAAATGTTGTTGGATTTGATATAGTTGAACTTTGTCCAAACCCAAACAATAAGGCTCCTGATTTTATGGTTGCCAAATTATACTACAAGATGTTATCATATAAATTTATTCAAGACAATGAACAATAAAGGACCTATTTCTCAGTTTATAGAAAAATATTATCTGCATTTCAATTCTGCCACCTTGGTTGATGCAGCAAAGGAGTACAACAATCAATTAAAAAATAATTCTAAAATGTTAGTATCTCTTGCAGGGGCTATGAGTACAGCTGAACTTGGGAAGATATTCTCTAGAATGATAATTAATGATAAAGTGCATATAATTTCTTGTACAGGTGCAAATTTGGAAGAAGATATCATGAACCTAGTAGCTCACTCAAAGTATAAGAGAATACCAAATTATAGAGATCTAACTCCAAAACAAGAACATGAACTTATGCTCCAAGGTCTCAATAGAGTTACTGATACATGTATTCCAGAAGAAGAGGCTTTTAGGAGAATTCAAAAAAACATATTTGATATATGGAAAAAAGCTGAAGAAAAAGGTGAAAGGTATTTTCCTCATGAGTTTATGTATAAATTAGTCTTATCTGGTGTTTTAGAAAAACACTATGAAATTGATCCAAAAGACTCATGGGTATTTGAGGCAGCAAAAAAACAATTACCTATGGTGGTCCCTGGCTGGGAAGATAGTACTATGGGAAATATTTTTGCTTCCTATGTTTTAAAGGGTGAGCTTAAAGCAAGTACAATGAAATCAGGGATTGAGTATATGACATTTTTAGCAAATTGGTATACAGAAAACTCAGAAAATAAAATTGGATTTTTTCAAATAGGAGGTGGTATTGCAGGTGATTTTCCTATATGCGTAGTCCCAATGTTATATCAGGATATGGAATTAACCGAGACTCCTCTTTGGAGTTATTTTTGTCAAATAAGTGATTCTACTACAAGTTATGGGTCTTATTCTGGAGCAATACCAAATGAAAAAATTACTTGGGGGAAACTTGATGAAAATACCCCAAAATTTGTAATTGAAAGTGATGCAACAATAGTTGCTCCTTTGATATTTGCATATGTATTAAACTTATAGTTTAAGACGAAACAAGAATGGGCTGCTACTTCATAAATGCTGGGTTTTAGTGCAAGTGGATTTTTTTGGGTTTTGTTGCGAATGCCAATATGTTGCCAAGTAGATAATAAAAAAACCGTAAAAGACTGTTAAATAGTTAAATATGATTTTTTGTAGTACTTCGGGTGGGACTCGAACCCACACTCCCGGAGGAACTGGATTTTGAATCCAGCGCGTCTACCAGTTTCGCCACCGAAGCTAAGGGTCTCAAAATTAATAAATTCCAGGATATTAAATAATTTATGATAAAATTATACTGAACAATAATTATTTATAAATTTGCACTCCAATTAAATGATAGTGGAAACGCCTGTAAAGATATTTTCGTGTACCCAGAGTATGACCCTTTCTAAGCAAATTGCTAAAGAGTTTGGACAGGATCTTGGTGTTGTTAGTTTTCAAAGATATAGCGATGGAGAATTTCAACCTTCTTTCGAAGAGTCAGTTAGAGGTTCAAGAGTGTTTATAATTGGATCTACAAACCCTTCTACAGATAACTTAATGGAAATGCTTCTTATGCTAGATGCTGCAAAAAGAGCTTCTGCAAGACATATTACTGCAGTAATTCCATATTTTGGATGGGCAAGACAAGATAGAAAAGATAAGCCAAGAGTACCAATAGGTGCAAAATTAGTTGCTAAATTATTAGAGTCAGCTGGTGCTACAAGAATAATTACAATGGATCTTCATGCTGATCAAATTCAAGGATTCTTTGAAAAACCTGTTGATCATCTGTATGCATCGTCAATATTTGTTCCATATTTAAAGTCGTTAAATATAGATAACTTAACCATTGCATCACCAGATATGGGTGGTTCTAAAAGAGCTTATGCATACTCACAATTTTTAGATTCAGACGTAGTTATATGTTATAAGCAAAGATCAAAAGGTAATATTATCAAACATATGGAGTTAATAGGAGATGTTACTGGTAAAAATGTTGTTTTAATTGATGATATGGTTGATACTGCTGGAACATTATCAAAGGCTGCAGATTTAATGATCGAAAAAGGTGCAGAGTCTGTAATAGCAATATGTACACATGCATTGCTTTCCGGTGATGCGTATGAAAAAATTGAAAAATCTAAACTAAATAAATTAATAACAAGCGATTCAATTGAAATTAAAAAAGAATCTCATAAAGTTGAACACTTATCTTGCTCAAAAATGTTTGCTGAGGCAATGTATAATGTTCATCATAACAAATCAATTGATAAGCTATTTATAAATAAATAAAAATGAAATCAATAGAAATTAAAAGTAACAACAGGAAAAATACTGGTAAAACAAGCACAAATTCATTAAGAAAAGAAGGTAATGTTCCATGTGTTTTGTACGGAGGTAATGAAGTAGTACATTTTTCTGCAAAAGAAATAGGATTTAAAGACCTAGTTTATACAGCTGCTGCTCACACTGTTGTATTAGATTTTGGGGATAAAAAAGTGAATGCTATTCTTCAAGATATTCAATTTCACCCAGTAACTGATAAAATATTACACGCTGATTTTTATGAACTTTTTGATGATAAGCCAGTTACAATGGAAATACCGGTAATTCTTAGTGGATCATCCCCTGGAGTTATGAATAGTGGTGGTGTTTTAAGTAGAAATAAAAGAAAGCTTAAAATAAAAGCACTTCCAGGTAATCTTCCTGATTCTATTGATGTAGATATTTCTTCACTTGAATTAGGGGATAAATATTACACATCTCAAGTGGATGACGAGGACTTTGAAATACTTCACCCAGATAATACTGTAATCTGTCAAGTTAGAACATCAAGAGCATCAATGGCACTTCCAGAGCAAGAGAAAGGTGTTGAAGGTGAAGAAGGTGTTGAAGGTGCAGAAGTTACAGAAGGTGCAGAAGCAAAAGGTTCTGATTCTGAAGCCCCTAAAGATGAGTCTAAAGAGTCTTAATATTTGGCGTTATTTAATTAATCTTAACTTTATTAGGTTAATAAATAATCATGAATTTTCTTAAGAAGATCTTCTCAAGTTTAAATAATAATTCTGATATGAATAAATATCTTATTCTAGGTATTGGAAATATTGGTAGCGAGTATGATGATACTAGGCATAATATAGGCTTTCAAATTGTTGATCAACTTTCTCAAAATCTAGATACCAAGTTTGAATCTGTGAAACTAGCTCAAAGGGCAGAAGGTAGTTTCAAAGGAAAAAAGGTAATTATCATAAAACCAAACAATTATGTCAATAATTCAGGAAGATCATTAGTGTACTGGCAAAAAAAAGAAAAAGTTTCACTTGAAAACATTCTAGTTGTTTGTGATGATTTAAATTTATTTTTTGGAAATATTAAAATAAAACCAAATGGCACATCTGGAGGTCATAATGGTTTAAAGGACATTGAAGATAATCTTGGAACTTCTAATTATTCTAGGTTAAGGGTTGGAATATCAAATAACAATAAGATTCCCAAATCAGATTATGTTTTAGGAAAGTGGAGCAGCTATGAAATGTCCAATATAAATAGTCTTAGAATTAGCTCAATTGAGATTATTTTCTCATTTATTCAAATTGGTATTGAAGAGACAATGAATCTCTACAATAAGAAAAATTTTATTAAATGAAAATTTTCAGGAGTATTGAAGATTATAATTTAAATCAAAGGACCATTCTAACAATTGGAACATTTGATGGAGTTCATGAAGGTCATAAGAAAATCTTAAATAAGTTAATTTCCTCATCAAAAAAAAAGAATTTATCATCTGTTGTCCTTACATTTTTTCCTCACCCTAGGGTTATTTTGAATAAGTATAATGAAGTCAAAATGATAGATACATTAGATGAAAAAATTAAAGCTTTTGATAGGCTAGGGATTGAAAATCTTATTATACATCCTTTTGATAAAAGTTTCTCATTATTATCTGCTGATCAATTTATTAAAGATTATTTAATTGAAAAATTAAAAATTAATCATATAATTATAGGGTATGATCATAGATTTGGTAAAGGGAGAGAGGCATCAGTAGATGATTTAAAAAAATATGGAGAAAGTTTTGATTTTATAGTTGAAGAAATTAAAGCACATGAAAATGATTCTATAGCTGTAAGTTCAACTAAAATTAGAGATTCAATTAATAGTGGTGAACTTGATAAATCAGCAAAATTTTTAGGTAGATTTTTTAAATTAACTGGAAAAGTTGTCAAAGGTGATGGTTTGGGAAAACAAATTAATTATCCAACTGCAAATATTTATGTTGAAGAAAATTATAAGATAATTCCTAAAGATGGTGTCTATTTTATAAAGACTTTAATTGATGATAATGAATTCCATGGAATGATGAATATTGGTCATAGACCTACAATAGGTGAAAATAAAAAATCAATAGAAGTTCATTTATTTGATTTTGATAATGACATTTATGATAAAACTATTTCTGTTGATGTATTATTAAAAATAAGAGATGAGATAAAGTTTTCATCAATTGAAGCCTTAAAAGAGCAATTAAAAAAAGATGAAACTTATTGTATTCAGTTAATCAACAAATAAATTTTATCTTTGATTTAAAATAATTATGCTTTCAATTGATTACATCACAAACTCAAAAGATGACGCAATTATAGGCCTTAAAAAAAGAGGTTTCAAGAATCTAGATTTATTAGATAGCATAATAGAGCTAAATAACAATCGAAAAAAAATACAGCAAGAACTTGATAATATTCTTTTTAAGTCTAATACAATTTCTAAAGACATAGCTGAAGCATTTAAATCAGGTAATAATGATATTGACATTGATAGTCTCAAATCTGAGTCGTCAAATTTAAAATTAAAGTCAAAGAGTTTAGCAGAAGAATTAGATACAGTTAAAATTAAAATATCGGATCTAATAACTACAGTACCTAATATTCCTGATTCAAAAGTACCTGATGGACTTTCTGAGGAAAATAATATTGAAGTATTTAGAAGCTCTAATTTTAAAGAATCTGGATATGGTCTAAAAAATCACTGGGATTTATCAAAAGAATATGACATTATTGATTTTGAATTAGGAAGTAAGATAACAGGATCAGGATTTCCAGTATATAAAGGTAAAGGTGCCAAACTTCAAAGAGCATTAATTAACTTCTTTTTAGATAGAAATAGCTCTGCAGGATACAATGAGTTTCAAGTTCCTCACTTGGTAAACTCAGACTCTGCTTATGCTACTGGCCAATTGCCTGATAAAGATGGTCAAATGTATCATGTTATCAATGATGACTTTTATTTAATTCCTACAGCAGAGGTTCCTTTAACAAACATATACAGAGATAAAATCCTAGCAGTTGACCAGGTCCCAGTTATGATGACTGGTTATACACCATGTTTTAGAAGAGAAGCTGGAAGTTATGGGTCTGATGTAAGAGGATTAAATAGATTACATCAATTTGATAAAGTAGAGATAGTAAGAATTGAACATCCTGACAAGTCTGATGATGCATTAATTAAAATGAAAGAGTATATAAAAGAAATTCTAACCGAACTTAAACTTGATTTTAGAATTTTAAATTTATGTGCAGGTGACCTAGGTTTTACATCTTCGATAACCTATGATTTTGAAGTTTTTTCTAAGGGTCAAGAAAAATGGCTTGAGATAAGCTCAGTTTCAAACTTTAAAACATATCAATCAAATCGTCTTAATTTAAAATTTAAAGATAAAGACGGTAAAAACTACTTATTACATACTCTAAATGGTAGTTCTTTGGCTCTTCCCAGAGTAATGGCTGGATTAATTGAGAATAATCAATCTGAAAATGGAATTATAATTCCTGATGTTTTAGTCCCATATACTGGATTTGATATAATAAACTAATTCTATGATTGAAAATGTTAGTCCAAAAAAATTCCTGGGTCAACATTTCCTTATTGATGAAAATATTTCAAAGAAGATTGTTAATTCTTTTAGTTTAAAAGAATTTGATAAAATAGTTGAAATCGGACCTGGAAAAGGTGCTTTAACAAAATACCTATTTGAGTTTAGTGATAAATTAATTCTTATTGAATATGACACTGAGTCTGTTGAGTATATCAAAAGCTCATTTAAAATACACAACCCAAATATTATTAAACAAGATTTTTTAAAATATAATTTGAAGGATGTTTTGTCTCAGACCAGCAAGAACTTAATAATCGGTAATTTTCCATATAATATTTCATCACAGATTATCTTTAAAATATTGGAAAACTATTTATTAGTAGATAATCTAGTAGGAATGTTTCAGAAAGAAGTTGCAGAGAGGATTATTAGTAAACCTAACTCAAAGGAATATGGAATAATCTCAGTAAAAACTCAGTTATTATATGATGTTAAAATTCTGTTTGATGTTTCACCTAACGTATTCTTTCCAAAACCAAGAGTTAATTCATCAGTTATTTCAATGACCAGAAAGAAGAATATTAATATTAATTTTGATCTAAAGCTATTTGATAGATTAGTAAAACTTAGTTTTCAGCAAAGAAGAAAGAAAATAAAAAACTCTTTAAAAAAACTTGATATAAAAGAAAATATTCTAGAAGATACTATCTTTGATTTAAGGCCTGAGCAACTATCTGTAAATGAATTTATTAGATTAACACAAAAAATCAGTAATGAAACAATTTAAAATTAATGATGAGTTAATCAGTAAGATTAAAAAGCTTATTGAAGACAACAACAGAGATAAGCTTTTATCTAGTCTTGCAGATATTCATTACGCAGATTTAGCAGAAATTTTTGAATTATTAGAAACAACAGAAGTAATTTTTCTAGTTAAAATTTTTGATAAGCAAAAAATTGCAGATGCATTAGCAGAAATTGATGAAGACTTAAGAGAAATAATTTTAGAGAAATTATCTGCTAAAGAAATTGCTGAAAAAATTGTTAAGCTTGATACTGATGATGCAACAGATGTTATTTCTGAATTAACCGAGGAGAGACAAGAAAGAGTATTCTCTCAAATTAAAGATGCTGAATTAACAGATGATATTAAAGAGTTACTTAAATATGATGAGGATACAGCTGGTGGTTTAATGGCTAAAGAGCTAGTAAGTGTTAATGAAAATCTAAGTATTTCCAAATGTCTTGATGAAATAAGAAAACAAGCAAAGAATGTAACTAGAGTTCATTCCATTTATGTTGTTGATTCAAAAAACAGATTAAAAGGAAGGCTTTCACTTAAAGATGTTGTTACTGCTAAGTCTAGATCTAAAGTTAGGGATATTTATATTCCAAATGTTGATTATGTTACTGTTGATCAAGAGGGAGAAGATGTTGCAAAAATTATGTCTAAATATGATTTGGAAGCGATTCCTGTTACAAATAAAAGAAAAACATTACTTGGTAGAATTACGATTGATGATATTGTCGACTTAATTAAAGATGAAGCTGAAAAAGACTACCAATTAGCTGCTGGTATATCATCTGAAGTTGAAGTGAATGATTCAATTTTTCAATTAACTAAAGCCAGATTACCATGGTTATTTTTAGGACTACTAGGTGGGCTTGGAAGTGTTTTTATATTAAAAGATTTTGAACAAATAATGAATCAGCCTGACCTTAGAAATTTATTTTTCTATACTCCTTTAATTGCAGCTATGGCTGGTAATGTTGGTGTACAATCTTCTGCAATTATAGTTCAAGGTTTAGCAAATGATTTAGTAAAAGGCTCATTACTAAATAGACTTTTTAAGGAAGTTGGACTTAGTCTAATTAATGGTTTTGCTCTTTCAGTTATTTTAATAATTTTTGGTCAAATAGTCAATCAAGATTTATCTATAAGTCTTACTATAGCTGGGTCAATGATGGGAGTTATAATAATTGCAGCACTAGTTGGAACTTTTGTCCCTATAATTCTTGATAAACAAGGTATTGATCCAGCTATAGCTACAGGGCCTTTTATAACTACTGCTAATGATATTTTTGGAATCTTCTTATTCTTTTATATAGCAAAAATTTCTTTAGGATTTTAATGAAAAAAATTCTTATACTTTGTACTGGTAATTCATGCAGAAGTCAAATAGCCCATGGATATTTGAATCATTTAACAAATAATTCTGTATCTGTATTTAGTGCAGGTATTGAAAAACATGGATTAAATTTAAATGCAGTTCGCTGTATGCTTGAGGATAAAATTGATATATCTAATTATACTTCAAATTTAGTAGACGATTACCTAAAAATTAAATTTGATTTCATTATAACTGTGTGTGATAATGCCAATGAGACATGTCCAATTTTTCCAGGTGAATCTTTAGTTAAAATACATAAAAACTTTATAGACCCTACGAAAATTAAAAACGGTGAATATGGGGACCATTTTATAAATACAAGAAATGAAATAAAGAAATTTATTCAGGACTTTATAGAGAATTATCTAGATAAATAATCATCAATTATTTGTTTGTTCATTCGAACAATTTTCCATTGATCTAGACCATCAATTATTGCTCCCGTATTTTTATAAAAGTCAATAGCAGGCTTATTCCAATCAAGAACAGACCACTCTACTCTATTTACATCTCTTCTTTTAGCTTCCATTAGAAATGATTTATAAAGAAGTGTGCCTATTCCTTTACCTCTCATTTTTTCTGTAACTACTAGATCCTCAAGATGGAGAGTGTCTCCTACCCATGTAGAATATCTTGGTGTATAGAATGCCAGTCCGACAATTGTATTATCAGTTTCAGCTAGAATACATTGATATTTTGGATTCTTTCCAAATCCATCTCTAATTAATTCTTGTTCAGTTACTTTTACAGCATCTGGTTCTTTTTCATATACAGCAAGTTCAATTAATAATCTAAGTATATCTTTTACATCACCTGAATTAGCCTTTCTAATTGTAGTATTAACCATAATTCAATTTAAAAAATTAATCGTTTTTTCAAGAAAAAATTTAGGATTATCTGCATGAACCCAATGGGCTGCAGATGGAACCTTTATTATTTCAAGATTCTTAAAAAAAGAATTCATTAAATCATAATCTGATTCATTTACATAATCAGAATTTTCACCATGAATAAGTAAGGTTGGATTATTAAAAGAAAAATCTTCTTTCAAAATTAATGAAAGCTTATTTTTAAAATCATATAATATATCAAGATTGATTTTTAGACCTAAGGTATCTTGATCTTTCCAATAAAGATTTTTTAACAAGAATTGTCTAACTCTTTCATCAGAAATTAATTTTGAAAGTTGAGAGTCTGCATCATTTCTTGATTTTATTATTTTAAAGTCAAGAGATTTTAAGCTTTCCAGTATATAATCATGGTGAGGCTTATATGCTTTGGGAACTATGTCTACAATTATAATTTTTTTAAGTAGCTCTGGATAATTCTTGGCGAAAAGCATTGTAACATTTCCTCCCATTGAATGACCTATCATGTAAAAATTTGTGATATTATGATGAGAGGTATATTCATATATATCTTCTACCATTAAATCGAAACTGAATTCATTACTCCAAAAACTTTTTCCATGATTTCTTAAATCAATAAGATGAACTTTATATCCACTTTCAGCAATTTTATTTGCATGAGATTTCCAATTGTCTCCCATACCAAGAAAACCATGAATAATAATGATATTCTTATCAGAATCACCAACTATTTTAGAATGAAGCAGATTCAATTTAAAATTTCTAAATATGATTTAATTGTAGCCTCAAGGCCAAAATAAAGTGACTCTGAGATTAGTGCATGCCCTATGGATACTTCTTTAAGATTTACAATATTGTTTTTAAAAAATTCAAGGTTTTGTTGATTTAGATCATGACCTGCATTAAGTTCCATTCCAATTTTATTAGCAATCTCAGAGCAATCAATGTATCTATTTATAGCATTTGATTTATTATTTATATATTGTTTTGCATATGGACCAGTAAATAATTCGACTCTATCTGAATTGATTTTTTTTGCTCCTTCAAGCATTTTAGAGTCAGGATCAATAAATATTGATACTCTTATTGAGTTTGATTTAAATTCCTCAACTACATCTTTCAAAAAATCAAAATTTTTAACTGTATCCCAACCTGAGTTAGAGGTAATTGCATCAGACTCATCAGGGACTAAAGTAACTTGATTAGGTTTTACTTCGCAAACCATATTAATAAATTTTTTAGATGGATTACCTTCAATATTTAATTCAGTTGAAATATTTTGTTTTAAATCATATGCATCAGAGTATTTGATATGTCTTTCATCAGGTCTAGGATGTATAGTTATCCCTTCAGCACCAAATTTAATAATGTCATTAGCAGTTTTTACTATGTTAGGGTAATCTTCTCCCCTAGCATTTCTAAGAGTTGCTATTTTATTAATGTTTACACTTAATTTAGTCATCTCAATTCATTAAACTTAAATGCAAATATAGTACTTAATAAAGTTTTAAAGTTTGTATTTTAGCTATATGAAAATTGCTCTATATATAGCATTTAATAATAGTTCTTCAGTTAATTGCTGCAAGGAAGTTATTGATATTGTGTCAGCAGAAAATGAAATAATTATTGACTCAAAAATTAAGAATGACCTTAGCAATGAATTACAGAGTAAATTTTCATTTTTTGATTCATCAGACCCTATTGATAAAGATATTGACTATGTTTTTGCAGTTGGTGGTGATGGAACAATATTGAGGTCAATTACATACGTAAAAGATTCAGGTATACCAATATTAGGGATAAATGCAGGAAGGCTTGGCTTTTTAACTAGCATACAAAAAGAGAATATAGGTGAAGCTGTAAATAAAATAAAAGAAAACAAATTTAGCATTATAGATAGAACGCTACTTGAGGTAAAGTCATATTCATCCAGTAAGCTTTTTTCGTATGCACTAAATGAAGTTACAATTCAAAGAAAAGACACTACATCTCTTCTGAACATTTCGTGTACAATTAATGGTAATTATTTAACAAATTATTGGTCAGATGGATTAATTATATCAACTCCAACAGGTTCAACAGGTTATTCTCTAAGTAATGGTGGTTCAGTTGTTTCTCCAGAGTCCAAGGTAATTATATTGAATCCAATTGCGCCACATAATATTAATATGAGATCTCTAATAATCCCTGATGATTCAGAAGTTAAAATTCAAGTTGAAGGAACTGATAATATTAATTTATCTTTGGATTCTAGAATGTATTCGTTTGAATCAAAAAATGAAATTCAGATATCAAAATCAAAATTCACCATTAAGACAATTAAACTTGATGACGATAACTTTTATAAAAGGTTAAGAGAAAAACTTTTTTGGGGACAAGATATGAGAAATAATAAAATTAGCGACTGATGAACACACCCAATCATGTAGCTATAATTATGGATGGAAATGGAAGATGGGCCGAACAAAAAGGAATGCCCCGAGAATTTGGTCATCAAAATGGAGTTAGGTCTGTAAAAAAAATTGTTGAGGAAGCTAATAAGCATAAAGTAAAGTATTTAACATTATTTGCATTCTCTATTGATAACTGGGAAAGACCTAGTTATGAGGTAGAAACATTGATGAGGCTTTTAGTAGAAACTCTTAGAGATGAATTTGAGGATTTATTTAATAATAATATTAGATTGAATGCTATAGGTGATGTTAAATCACTTCCCAACGAAGTAAGATATGAATTAGATAAAATTATCAATAATACTAAAGAAAACTCAGGAATGACATTAACCTTAGCTTTGAGTTATGGTGGAAAACAGGAGATTTTTAAGGCTGTCAAAGAGATTTCAGAAAAAGTTAAAAATGAGATAATTTGTCTAGATAATTTTGATGATTCCATCATTAATGACCATCTTTACACAAAAAATTTACCAGATGTAGATTTGCTAATTAGAACTAGCGGTGAACAACGAATTAGTAACTTCTTATTATGGCAAATAGCATATGCTGAATTATATTTCACTGAAACATATTGGCCTGACTTTTCCGAAGAAGATTTTACAGACGCAATTATCGAATATCAAAAAAGAGAGAGAAGATTTGGAAAAACTAGTAAACAACTTTAGATCAAACACTTTTAATATTCTTGCTGTCCTGCTTCTAACTTCAGGACTTCTATATTCTCAAGATGTTTACAGAAAGGGTGGTACTTACACTATAGATACTATTACTGTTGTAGGGCTTAAAAACTTTAGTGATAGAACTGTAGTTACTTATAGTGGCTTAAGGCAAGGTCAGTCAATTCAAGTTCCTGGAGAAGAGATTAGCGCAATTTTAAAAAAACTTTGGAATTTAGAGCTATTTAGTAATGTTGATCTTTATGTAACTGACATAAATAATGGAGCCATCAAATTGGAGATCAATATAGAAGAATTACCAACATTGTTAAAGTACAGAATTAATGGTATAAAAAAAGGTAAAGCAGAAACATATGAAAAGGAGACAGAATTATCTGAAGGGAAGAGATTATCTGAAAGCTTTCTTACAAATACAAAAAACTATATAAGGAATGAGTTAAAGAAAGATGGTTATTTAAATTCTGAAGTAAAACTAGTAACCATTCCTGACTCTATAGGTTCTAATAGGATCAACTTAGATATTAACATTGATAAAGGTGAAAGAATTAAAATAAAAAATATAAATTTTACTGGTAATGAAATTTATGGAGACTTTAAGCTCAGATCCAAATTAAAAAAGACTAAGAAAAAATTTCCACTTAGATTCTGGAAAAAATCTAAACTTATTGATTCAGATTATATTGCAGATAAGGAGAGTTTAATCTCATTTTATAAAGAGAAGGGATATAGAGATGCTCGTGTAGAATTTGATACAGTTGTTATAAACGACGAAAAAACAATTGATATTAACCTAAATATTGATGAAGGAAACAAGTATTATTTCGGAGACATTAACTACATAGGAAATAGTTCATTTACTAATTTTCAACTTGATCAAATTTTAGGAATTGAAAAAGGGGATTCGTATAATGGTGTTTTACTAAAAGAAAGAATTCAGGATGAGCAACCTGATGCAGCTGACATATCTAACTTATATCAAAATAATGGATATTTATTCTCATCTGTAAATGCTGTTGAAGTAAGTGCTGAAAATGATACTATAGATTTTGAAATCAGGATTAATGAAGGTAAGCTTGCAAGTTTTAATAAAATTTCAGTAGTTGGTAACACCAAAACTAATGATAATGTAATCTTTAGAGAACTTAGGATTAAACCTGGAGAGCTCTACAGTAAGGATAAGGTTGTAAGAACGATTCGTGAAGTTGGACAGCTAGGTTTCTTTGATGCAGAGCAGATAAGTCCAGATTTTAAAAATGTTGACCCTAATCAAGGAACTGTAGATATAGAACTTGGAGTAATTGAAGCTGGAGCAAGTCAACTAGAATTACAAGGTGGATATGGTGGAGGTGGATTCATGGGTACATTTGGTGTAGCTTTCAATAATTTTTCTATTAAAAATATTCGTAATAGAAAAGCTTGGCAACCATTCCCTAGTGGTGATGGACAAACCCTAGCTATAAGACTTCAAACTAGTTCATTCTACAATACAACTAGTTTTAGTTTTGTTGAGCCTTGGTTTGGAGGAAGAGAACCTGTTCAATTCTCTGCATCATTGTCCTCTACAACTCAGTATAGATATGATTATTTTACAAGAAGAGCTGATAAAAGTCAATCTTTTCAAATTAAAGGTTTTAACCTTGGTATAGCCAAGAGATTAAGAGTTCCTGACGATTATTTTGTGTTATCTCAATCAATTTCATATCAATATTATAACTTAAAAAACTACTATACAGGACTTTTTACATTTGGTGATGGAGAGTCTCATAACATTGCATACAATATTGCATTATCAAGAAATAATACATTTACAAATCCTATTTTCCCTGTAGGTGGATCAAAATTTACTTTAAGTGCAAGGTTATCTCCACCATATTCTTTAATTACTGGAGATGATTTCTCAGATATAGATGAAAGACCTGAATATATAGATAGAAATGGTAATCCAATTCAGGCCAAAATTGATCAGGCAAAGTTTAGATGGTTAGAGTTCTATAAAGTAAAATTTGATGGAAGCTGGTATACAAGATTGTTTGGTAAGTTTGTATTAAAAGCTCAAACTGACTTTGGATTTTTAGGTACTTACAACAAAAATAAAGGGAATATACCTTTTGAAAGATTTTTTCTAGGTGGAGATGGAATGATGCAGTATGCTTTAGATGGAAGAGAGACAATTGCTTTAAGAGGATACGAAAATCAATCCTTATCTAGTAGAGATGGTTCGATAATATATAATAAATTTTCTCTTGAGCTTCGTTACCCAATAAGTTTGAAACCAAGTGCGTCAGTATTTGCATTAAGTTTCTTAGAAGCTGGGAATGGATTTGATGATTTTAAAGATTATAGTCCATTTGACCTTAAGAGGTCTGCTGGAATTGGTGTAAGAGTTTTCATGCCTGCTTTTGGTCTTCTTGGTATTGACTTTGGTTATGGATTTGATAGCACAAATCTTTCAAATACTTTTGAACCTTCTGGATGGCAAACACACTTTGTAATAGGTCAACAATTTTAGGCAATATTTGAATAAAAATTACGATATTGCAATTCGAAATATTTAATAGATTATGAAATCAGTACTAAAATTAATCACTGCAGCTTTTTTGACTTTAGCACCACTTTCTGCTTCTGCTCAGTCTAATGTTGCACACATAAATGTTCAACAACTAATAAGTGAGATGCCTGAGGTAATTGCTGCTCAAAATGAGTTAGCAAAACTTGAGAGAGACTATACTACTCAAATAGATAATGCTTTCAAAGAATTTCAGACTAAAGCACAATCTTATTCTGCAGATGCTGCAAACCAAACTGATGTTACAAATCAGGCAAGACAAAAAGAGCTTGAAAGTATGCAGACAAACTTACAAGAGTTTAGAGACTCTGCAGCTCAAGAGTTACAAAAAAAGCAAATGGATCTAATGAGCCCTCTTTTAGAGAAAGCTAGAGATGCTATTACTAAAGTAGGAAAAGAACAAGGTTTTAATTACGTAATTGATTCAAGTCCAAATGGAGGAATCATACTTGCAGATGGAAAAGATCTTTTAGCAGATGTCAAGAAAGAGCTAGGATTCTAAAGAATTTTAAGTTACGTAAGGCTTTTTTACATACAGAGGCTCAAAATAGGCTAAGTCTTCAAATTTTTGTTCTATAAACGATGCATATGATAAGTCAATCATATCTATAGATGATATTGGCTTAAATTGTAGTTTAACCCGATCATTGATAATAGAATTGATATACTCAAATGATTCTTTATTATTAACTACAATTGTAGAGTTTTCTTTGATATTTCTATTAATAAAGTTGGAATCAACTTGATCAATTAATGGGATTCCCACTTCATTTAATCCATATTCAAAAGTTGATAAATAGTAAAAATTACCTTTATCATTTATCATTGGTATAATATCTCCACTGTCATTTTTTATAGAATTGGCCAAAATTTTTAATGATGAAATACCAATCAAATTTATTTTATGTGGATAGCATAGACCTTTTGCGACAGAAAAACCAATTCTAAGCCCTGTAAAGGATCCTGGACCAATACCAATGGCTACAGCAGATAGTTCTTTGGCACTGATATTATTTTGAGTTAAAATATCTTTAATTGTACTTGTTAAAAGCTCACTGTGACGATATTTATCATCTTCTAAGTCAAAATTTGATATAAGCTTACCTTCTGAAGATAGAGTAACTGAACAGTTTTTACTCGATGTCTCAAAATTTAAAATTAATGACATCTTAAAAGAGTTTAATTAGATAGAGGGATTGATAAAGGTAACCCAAAGTAAAACTCTAAAACTTTCAATTTAAATATATAATCAAATTTAGCTCTGATATTTTCAGATTGAGCAGACTCATATCTTTGTTTTGATTGAATAAAATCAAAAGAATTTACTGCACCAAGTAGAAATCTATCAGAAGTATCTTCATAAGCACTTTTAAGAGAAGCTAATGTTTTATTAGAGGCTTCATATAGTTTAATAGCACCCGTAAGATCATTATATGCTTGATTAATTGAATTCTCAAGATTTAGTTTCTCTTGCTCATACTGATTTTTAAGTCTATCGAGATTCACTTTACTTCTTTCAACATTATTTCTTATTTGTTTACCCTGAAATATTGGAATATTTAAAGCTAACCCGTATCCTTGTCCTTTATTAAGATCAAATTGATCTTCAAAACTAGGTAGATTATCCTGATATGAAATTCTTGTATTCCATTGATAAAAGGAAGTAACTGATGGTTGAAGTTGTGATTTTGAAATTTGAATATCTTTTTCAGCTATAGAAATATTAGTTTCAGCTAACTTAATATCGTTTCTAAAAGTCATAGACTTATTAAGTATCTCTTTAGGACTCTTAGTTAGAATATCAGAAAATGGAATACTAAAGTCTTCGTTTGCTATCTCAAAACTATTAAAATCATCAATTAGGAGAAGTTGAGCTAAACTTAATTTTGCGTTCCTATAATTGTTTTCAGCTTGAACTACGTTCTGTTCTTGAGATGCAAGACTTGCTTCAATTTCAAAGATTTGTCTTGGAGAAAATGTCCCTATATCTATTAAATCTTTGGTCCTTTCATACTCAACTTTAGTAATCTCAAGTTGAGACTTTTGAACTTTTAATATTTCCTTGTTAAACATTATCTGCAAGTATGAGTTAGCCACCAATAGTTTTATATCATCTTTCATATCATCTAACTGATATTGTGATGCAAGTAATTCTAGGTTTGCTCTATGAAGCTGATAAACATTTCTAAAACCATTATAAACATCTAGTCCAACTCCTGCACTCATTGATGAGAATGATGTAGTAATATCTTCAATAACATTGGTAGTAATATTAATTCCTCGTCCAATATTCCATTGATGGTTTGCAGATGCAGAAACCCTTGGTAAAAAGTTTCCGATAGCATCAGACTTTCCTAATTCTGAGTTTTGTAAGTTTAGTTCAGATTGTTTAATGCTTATATTCTTTTCAATAGCCATGTCAACAGCATCTTGAAGAGTTAATATATTATCATTTGTCTGAGCATAAATTAACGTAGACGAGAATAAACTTATTATTATATATTTTTTTATCATTTTCATTTATTTTAATCCTCTCTAAATTGATCAAATGCAGATTCCTCTGGTTCAATTTTAATTGGCTCTGTTTTATTCCAAATTTTAATTTTGTCAGTCATCTCTATACCTGATATTACCTCAACCTTAATTCCATCTGATAAACCAATTTCTATATCTTTTCTCTCAAAATTTTGATTTGATATTTCAACTTCAACAAAAGGCTGTTGAGTTCTTCTATCAAATTGGAGAAGAGCCTCAGCAATTACCATTATATCCTGCCTGTTATCCACTACAAGAGATCCATTAGCACTATAACCTGCTCTAACAAATGAGTCTTCATCAAGTGTTACATCAGCTTCAATTTTAAATTGAACAGCACCACCTTGTTCTGTTCCTTTTGGTGCAACAAACTTTAATTTAGCATCAAACTCTCTGTCAGGAATTGCAGCCATATTTATTTTTAACTCTTGTCCTATTTCTAATTTACCAACTTCTGCCTCATCAACTTGACCTTCGAATATCATTTTATTTAAATCTGCAATAATTGCTACAGAAGTACCTGCATTAAAATTATTAGCAGCAATTACCTGATCTCCTAATTTAACTGGTATTTCTAATATTGTTCCTGAAACTGTTGCTCTAATATTGGTATTGGCAGTTGATGATCCTGATACAGAACCTTCCCTAATAATCTCTAAATCATTTTCAGCAGCTCTTAGATTTTCTACAGCTGTACTATACCTTAACTCAAAATCTTCATACTCTTGTTGTGAGATTATTTGTTTGGAAAATAATTCATTTGCTCTTTCCATTTGTTTTTCAGCATTTTGAACATTCAATTTTGCAGAATTTACCTGTGATTGACCTCCATATACAGATCTTTCATCCGGAACAACTTTAATGATTGCAATTAAATCACCATTTTCAACTACGTCTCCTTCTTCTACTAGAATTTGTTGAATAATTCCGTTGAGTTGAGGCTTTATTTCTACCTCATCCTCTGGAATTACTTTTCCAGTGACAACAGATGTCTTTTGAATGCTCGATGTAAATGGTGTAGTAGTTTCATATTCAATAGCAGATTTGCTATTTGTTCTCACGAAATATGCAATAGCAAATAGAAAACCTAATATTAATAATATAATTCCGATATTTTTTAGTTTCATTTTGTTTAGTTTAAATTATTTATTCTTCTCTTAATGCTTCAATTGGCTTAATACTTACTGCTCTTTCAGCAGGAATTAGACCAATTAAAGTACCAAGTGTAATCATTGTTATAAAAGCTCCAAATACTATAGTCAATGGAACCGTAGGGTTTGTAAAAGGAAAATCTTCCAAGCCTGAGGTACCTATATTTATTACAAATAATAAAAAAGCACCAACAGTTATGCCAATAATACCAGCAACAATAGTTAAAAATACAGATTCTAAAACTATCTGAACCTTTACCTCTCCTGGTGTAGCACCTAAAGCTCTTCTAATACCTAATTCGTTTGTTCTTTCCTTTACAGCAATAAGCATTATATTTCCAATACCAATTACTCCAGCAAAAATTGTTGCAATTCCAACTACAAGAGAAAGGAAGACCATACCTCTTGTAAATTTAATTATACTTTCAAATAAAGAACCAATATTGAATGTTCCAAAAGCTCTATCATCTTCAGGGGATACTGTTTTCATTACTTTAAGCGTGCTTAATACAGTTTCTTCTAGGTAATTTGGATTAACATATTCATAACCTGAGATAAACATAAATCCAAATTGATCTCCTCTATTGTATATTTTAGCAAAAGTTGTATATGGTATTGTTATGTCAGAGTCTGATCCAAACCCACTACCTTCTGTAAATTTTGTAACTCCAACAACCATAAAATTCACATCATTAATTCTTATGTACTTGCCTATTGGGTCTTCTCCTACATTAAATAATCTTTCTTGAGTTCCTTCACCAATTACTGCAACTTTTCTTTCATATTTTATGTCATCATCATTAATATATCTTCCTCCATCAAAAATATTAATTACAGAAATTTTTGCATATACAGGGAAGTTTCCAAAAACATTAAAGTTATCTGATTTTAAACCCCTTACAACCAATGGCGGAGATCCTGAGAAAGCACCTGCTTGAAGTCCTGGAGCTATATACTGAATTTCAGGAACTCTATTTTTCAAGTAGTCCACATCATTCAATTTAAAAACAGGATATCTACCTTCCTCAAAGCCTTTATATGGTATAGATGTTCTCTGAACCCATACTCCCATTGAATTTTTACTTAGCCCGCTAAAAGCATCATCAAAACCATTTTCAAGACCAGTAGCAGATCCAGCTAGTGCTATATAAATAAATATTCCCCAGAAAACACCTATTGATGTAATTATTGTTCTAGTTCTATTTTTTGAAATAGACTCAAAAATTTCATCCCATGTATCTCTATCAAATATTTTCTTCAAACTATTCATCTCTTAAAGCTACTATTGGTTTAATCTTTGCTGCTCTTTTAGCAGGAATATATCCAGCTGCAACACCAAATACAATTAAAATTACTGTTGCACTTAAGGCAATACTAAAATCAACTCCAGCCCTTGTAATAAAATAGTCTTGTAGAGCACTCGAGTCAAGAGAATTTAAAATTATTATACCTAAAATCATACCCAGAAAACCTGAAAGAGCTGTTATAAAAATAGATTCTGTCAAAATCATTTTAATAATTTCACTAGGCTGTGCACCTAGAGCTTTTCTAATTCCTAACTCTTTAGTTCTTTCTTTAACTATGAATACCATAATATTAGATATACCAATAATACCTGCAATTAAAGTACCTATACCGACAAAAGTGACAATAATTTGAAGAGCATTAGCAAATTGCATTGATCTCTCAAGTTCATCAGCTACATTTCTCACTCTTATACCACTTGGATCTGAGGGATCAACAGATTTTCTTTTCTTAAGAAAAGATTTTACATCATTTGATAGTTTAACAGCACCTGATCCGCCTATACTCTGATCAAAAGTTAAAGCTAAAGTACCTATTACATCTGTACCTTTTAATATCTGCTGTCTAGTTGTATATGGAATTATTAACTTGTTTTCTTCAGTATCTCCACTTGTATCTTGAAAAACTCCAACAACTTTAAATGCTCTTGATCCAAGATTAATAAATTTACCTATAGGATCTTCTCCTTTAAATATATCTCTAGCAACCAGTCTACCAATTGTAGTAACTTTGTTTTTGTCTTCAATATCTTTTTCATTTATATATCTACCCTTCATTAAAACATGCTTCTCTATCTGTTGATTTGAAGGACCCACAGCACTAATATCAAATTGAAATGATTCTAACTTATATTTGATTGGCTCACTAACAAATAATCTTGGATTTAGGTATTCTATAGAATTTGAAAATTCATTTTGTATAGCTGTAACATCTTCATTTTTAAGTTCAATTCTTCTATTGGTTTTAAAACCTCCATAAGGTTTAGTTGTTTTACCTGGATAAATAAATATTACATTATTTGCCTCATTTAAAAAAAGATCGCTGTAAGAATTTTTCAGACCTTCACCAAGACCAAATAATATTATGAAAATTAATATACCTAGAGACACAGTCATACCTGACAATGCAGTTCTAAGTTTATTCTTCTGAATAGACTGAAAAATTTCTCTCCAACGTTCTATATTAAACATTTTTTATAACGTTTTGTTTAATTTTTTTATCCTCAACTATTACACCATCTTTTAAATGAACTATTCTTTTACACATTTTTGCAATATCATGTTCATGAGTTACAACAAGAATTGTTTTACCCTCATTGTTAATTTTTTGAATAAGTGCCATGACCTCAAGTGATGTTTTTGAGTCAAGTGCACCTGTAGGTTCGTCTGCAAGAAGAACCTTAGGATTTGATGCCAGCGCTCTAGCTATGGCAACTCTCTGTTTTTGACCACCAGATAGTTCACTTGGAAGGTGATCTGCCCAGTCTTTTAAGCCAACTTTATCAAGAAAATTTAGTGCTGTTTTTTGTCTCTCTTTTCTTGATACTCCCTGATAGTATAGAGGTAATGCAACATTTTCAAGAGCATTTTTATAATTAATTAAATTAAATGACTGGAAAACAAATCCAAGAAATTTATTTCTATAATTAGCAGCCTTTTTCTCATCCATATCTGCAATTCTAATCTTATCTAGATCATATGTTCCAGTATCTGATGTGTCTAACATGCCTAGAATATTAAGTAGTGTGGATTTACCAGAACCAGAAGATCCCATAATTGCAACTAAGTCTCCATCTTCAACAGAAAAGTCAATACCTTTTAGAACATGTAATGAGGATGCCCCTATTTCGTAGGATTTATGTAAGTTTTTAATTTCTATCATACATGCGTAAAATTACTTTTTCTTATTGAAATATTTGTTATCAGAGTATTAAAACTTTCTAGTTAACTGGTTTCATTATTACCTTTTTATTCTCAGTTAAACTAAATAACATTTTTTCAAACTTTGGTGGACCAAGAATAGGTTTTATATTATTTGAGCTTCCAAATTTTTCTTTTGGTATTCCAATTAGACTAAAATCCATCTTTTGATTTTCATTCTCATCATGAAAAAATTGAATTGCGTATTTTCCTGGAGAGATTGAGTCAAAAGAAATTCTAGCAGAGTAATTAATAACTGGTGATGTCCCAACTATTACTGGATTTTCATTCTCATCAAGAATACGAATGTATAAAGGTCCATTGTTGGATTGAAGATTATTTATTTCCATCTCTAAAGAGATATCACCTCTAAGATCCGTGATGTAATATATACTGTTCTCTTCTTGAGAAAAAACTTTATTTGAAGAAATAGCAGTTATTATAAATAGAATGTAAATTATTACTTTCATAATCGCAATTTAAATAAATCTTCAACTTTACATTTTAATGTTTTGGCAATTTTAAGAGCAAGCACTGTTGAAGGAACATATATTCCATTTTCAATTGCGTTTATACTCTTTCTTGAAACCTCCGCTTTTTCAGAAAGTTCTTGTTGAGTTAAGCCAGCTTTTCTCCTAAGCTCCTCAAGACAGTTATTAAGTTTTTGATGATTTCTACCCAAACTTTAATTTTTTTCATATTCATTAACTGCATCAGTTAATTCTTTACCTGTATTTGGATATAAATATCCTGCTATTATCTGACCCACTCCAATGAAAGCAACTAGAGCTCCAGCTGCTTCAAAAAACCTACCCATGGCTATTACTCCAAGAAAATAAATTCCAATACCAACGAAAAGTGTTATAACACCACTTCTTCTATAATCGATTGGTTCTTTTTTTCGATCCTCAAAAATTTTTATCAATTCTTCAGCTTTTGACGGATCATCTAGATTCTTAGAGATCTCAACAACTGCAGCATACTTATTTTTATTCTCATGATATAGCCATAAAAATATTGCGAGTGGAATAACAATTCCTATTAACATTCCAGCTAATGGTATGATGATATCTTGTATGTTATACATAATTAATTTTTTTAATGTAACGCAAACTTATCATTTTTTTAATGAGAAGCAAACGTTACACAAAAATTTTTAAAAAAATTAGTTAGATGCTTTATTAGTCCTGTATATCTTCCAAATAATTAGCCCAACAAGGATGTAGGGTATTGACATTAAGTAAACTATACCTCTGTTTAGTCCTTTAGCAGCTTCATATTGTTGGTCAGTTTCCATTATTGCGCTTAACATAGAACATTGGGCAAAAGATTCTATTGAGGACAGAACAAAAATTAATAATATGAGAATAACTCTATTCATTAATAAACGTAGTAAGGTGAAATCATTAAATATACTATAACACCTGTTACAGCTATATAAAGCCAAATTGGAAAAGTAATTCTTGCAATTTTCTTATGCTTATCAAACATTTTAGATATAGCTCTTACATATGTGACTAAAACCATTGGTACAATAAAAACAGAAAGTGCAATGTGTGAGATTAAAATAAAGAAATAAACAGTTCTTATTACACCCTCTCCCCCATATGGAGTTGGATCTGTAGTCATGTGATACAGTATATACATAACAAGAAAAACAAGTGAAAGGAAGATTGAAGTCTTCATTAGCAATTCATGTTGCTTTATTTTTTTGTTTTTAATACTGTAAAGGGCAGCTATTAAAAGTATAGCTGTAATTCCATTAATTGTAGCATATATAGGAGGCAAAAATGTTAATGGTGGTAAAGATGTTATTCTTATGTTAAATAATATTAAAACCACTAATGGAATAACAATTGAGACCACAATTATTAAAGATTTATATTTCAAAGTTTGACCTGAATTTTCAATTTTACTCATCAATCAATTTTTTTATATCATAGCTTAACATCTCTATTCCCTGCTGGTCTGCATTAATATCAGTTATCCCCAGATAGTACATAATTGGATTGCCGAAGCTATCTTTTCTGGACCTAATATACCCATCTTTGTCAATAAGTGCAAAATAACCCTGATGTTCAAAGCCTCCTGCAAAACTTGTATTTTCATTAGCAAAAATATTAAAGCCATTATTTGCTAAATCATATATATAAT
>JADHME010000016.1 GCA_016780245.1 Flavobacteriaceae bacterium
ACTACCCCCTCAAGGTAGCGTGTATACCAATTTCACCACGTAGGCTTAAAAAATAGGGTAGTGACCTGGCTGGGGCTCGAACCCAGGACCCTCTCCTTAAAAGGGAGATGCTCTACCAACTGAGCTACCAGGTCTAAAAAAGAGGTCTAATATACATTGAAATATTCATTATTCAATCATCTTTTTTATTATAAATTTGTTAATCTATGGTCAGTACAATATTTCTTTTTGGGTATATGGGAGCAGGCAAAACTGTGATAGGGAAATCTCTTTCTAAATCTATTGATTATGAGTTCTATGATTTAGATAATTTTATTGAATTAGGCGAAAAGAAAAAAATTTCTGAAATCTTTAATGATCATAATGAAGTCTATTTTAGAAACCTAGAGAATAAATACTTAAAGACTCTATCTCAAAAAAAAGAAAGAAAAGTTGTCTCGTTGGGAGGAGGTACTCCTTGTTTTGAATCTAATATTGAAATTATTACCAATACTCCCGATTCAACAACAATATATTTAAAAGCATCAGTTAATTCACTTATTAATAGACTTAAGGATGAGAAAACTAAGCGTCCAATTATTTCTCATTTAAAATCTGATAATGATCTTAAGGATTTTATTAATAAACACCTTTTTGAAAGAAGTTATTACTACGAAAAAGCTGAAATTAAAATCACTACAGACAATTTAAAAATAAATCAGATTACTAATCTAATCAAGGGTGTTTTAGCTTAAGTATACTTCTAGCTCATTGTCTTTATCAGAAATAAAACTTACATGTTCATTAACTGACGTTGACAAGCTAATACCGCTATAGTCAATTTTTACAGGAAAAAGTGTTTGATCCCTATTAACAATAACAGCTGTTTTTATTTTATTTGGTTTATATATCAAAAGGTTGCTGATTACTGATTGTAATGTCTTTCCTGATTGAGATACATCATCAATTATAAGCACTGAAGAAGAATTAATATCAAATTTTGTGTCATATTTAACAGATCCAATAGGATCATCCTTGTCGATTATTACTTGGATTAGATTTGATTTAAGATTTGATATTTTATTTAGGTGATTAATTAATTTCTTTGCGATAACTAAGCCATTATCAGAAATACCAAAAACTACTATGGAGTCTTCATCTGTATTGTCTTCAAGAATTTGTAAACTAATTCTCTGAATTTTTTTTTCAATATCTAAGTTGTTTAAAATTATATTCTTTTCTGAAAGCTTTTTCATAAAATTTTAGTTATAAAATAAATCAAGTAATATTGTATCTTCGCACTAAATTATGAAGAAAAAACTATTTTTCCTTTTACCAGTTTTCTTTATTTTTCTTCAATGTAAGAAAGATGATGATACCCCTCAATATGTAATTAGAGAATATAGTGATCAGGTTCTTGAGGATCAATCTATTCTAGAAGAATATCTCCAAACTCATACTTATAATTATGAGGATTTTAATAACAATTCAAATATTGATCTTAAAATTGATAAATTAAGTGACAATTCATCTAGACTATCATTATTTGACATGGCTAATGTGAAAACCATAAATGTTAAAGACTCTGATGAAAATGATGTTCCTCATAATTTATACTATATAATTGCAAGGGAGGGTTCAAACACAAGACCATCTATTGCAGATTCTGTCTATGTTGCTTATGAAGGAAAACTTACTTCAGGTGAAACCTTTGATAAGAGAAAATTTCCTATATGGTTAGATTTAGCTAATGCACTAGAGGGATTTAGAGAGGGTGTTTCAGAGTTAAGAACAGGTGTGTATTCTGAGAATTCTAATGGAACTATTGAATATAATTCTTTTGGGGTTGGAATATTTATCTTTCCTTCTGGATTAGGTTACTTTGAAAATACAAGTGCAGGAATACCTGAATACTCTCCTTTAATTTTTTCTGTAAAGTTAATGACCTATAATGATACAGATCATGATAATGATGGAATTTTATCAATATTTGAAGACATTGATGGAGATGGTAAACCATTTAGAGATGATTCTGATGGAGATAGAATTTGGAATATGTATGATGCTGACGATGACGGAGATGGAATTCTTACAATTAATGAGCTAGATAAAAATAATGATACAATTATTGATGATACAGATAATGATGGTATCCCAGACTATCTAGATCCAAATAATTAATCTTTTTTCTTGAATAAACCGTAAGGAATATCATATGAGATGTTCAATGATAATTTGTTCGTTGTTAGGTCAATATTTGCATTATCTAAATCAACTCCGTTAGCGTTTATTATAAGTACTTCATTATTGTTCAGTCCTCTTTCATACCTAAGACCAACGCTTATAGACCTTATCTTAACTCTACTACCAAGTAATAAACTTAATGTATACTTGTCTTTGATATCCTCAAGATTAAAATTACTTGAGTTTGAAAGATTGTATTTAAAAGAAGGTCCGCCAAAGACACTTATTGGGCCTAGCACTTTATATCCAAAAATAATAGGTAATTGAATTTCTGAAGATTTGTATGAATGTTCTGCAATATTAATACCTTCATCTAATGAATAGGCTGCAGCATTTTTTGATTTTGAAAAAATTAAATTTAGCTCTGGTCTTATATAAAAAGTTATCAAATCAATTTCAGTAAAAACTCCAAATTGAAATCCAGTTGAGTTTTTAATATCAAGATCATAATTATCTATTTTACTACTAATATTCTCTATTGATCCAAAATTATCATCATTCAAACCAAACTGAAAACCTAGATTACCCTGAGCTAGAAGACCTGAAGATGCAAATAGTAAAAAATAGATTAGTCTCATGGCATTAACTTTTTCTTTCCAATACTTTTCTTGATGCCTTAATAATTGAATCTTTATCAAGACCATATTTTTTCATTAATTCACTTGGAGTACCTGATTCACCAAAAGTATCTTTCGTTCCAACAAATTCCTGAGGAACAGGATTATTTAAGACAAGAGTTCTTGAAATACTTTCACCTAATCCACCATAAATATTATGCTCTTCAGCTGACACTAAACAACCAGTCTTTGAAACTGATTTTAAAATAATTTCTTCATCTAGTGGTTTAACTGTATGTATATTAATAATCTCACAACTAATTCCTGATTTACCTAGCTCAATTGAGGCTTCTAGTGCTTCCCAAACTAGGTGGCCTGTAGCAACGATGGTAATATCTGAACCTTCCTTTAGAAGAACACCTTGACCAATTTTAAAACTACCGTTTACATCAGTAAAATTAGGTACTTTAGGTCTACCGAATCTTAAATAAACAGGACCATCAACTTTTGAAATTTCAATTGTTGCTAATTTTGTTTGATTAAAATCACATGTATTTATAACAGTCATTCCAGGTAACATTTTCATAAGGCCTATATCTTCTAGAATTTGATGAGTTGCACCATCTTCTCCTAGTGTTATACCTGCATGTGAGGCACATATTTTTACATTCTTGTCTGAATAAGCAATGGATTGTCTTATTTGATCATATACTCTTCCTGTTGAAAAATTAGCAAAAGTTCCAGTATATGGAATCTTTCCTCCAGTAGCTAGACCTGCAGCAACTCCAATCATATTTGCCTCTGCAATACCAGCTTGAAAAAATCTTTCAGGATTTTCCTTAGCAAAATCTCCCATTTTTAAAGAACCAGTCAAATCTGCACATAAAGCAACGATATTGGAATTAGATCTACCCAGTTCTGTAAGCCCTTCTCCAAAGCCTGATCTTGTATCTTTACTTCCTTGATTTGTATAACTATCCATATTAATAATCTCCTATAGTTTCTGGGTTTTGACTAAGAGCAATCTCAAGTTGTTCATCATCTGGTGCAACTCCATGCCAATTATGGGTATGCATCATAAAATCCACTCCATTACCCATTACTGTATTCATTATGATAACTATTGGTTTGCCTTTATGGGTTCTGTCTTTTGCAGAATTAAGAACTTCAAATACTTCATTTAAGGAATTACCATTTTTAACTTCTAAAACATCCCATCCAAAAGATTTAAGTTTTTGGTCTAAGTTTCCTATGTCAAGAACATCTTTTGTGGAGCCATCTATTTGTTGTCCGTTATAGTCTACTGTAACAATAATATTATCAACTTTTTTTGCAGAGGCAAACATAAATGCTTCCCAATTTTGTCCTTCTTGAAGTTCACCATCTCCAGTTAAAACATAAACTAATGAATCATCATTATTTAACTTTTTGGATAATGCTATTCCAATACCAACTGAAATTCCTTGACCAAGTGACCCGGTAGATACATTAACACCTGGTAATCCATCATGATTAGTAGGATGGCCTTGAAGTCTAGAATCTATCTTTCTGAATGTACTTAACTCACTTAAATTAAAATGACCAGTTCTAGCAAGTGTGCTGTAATAAACTGGTGATATATGACCATTAGATAAGATGAACATATCTTTTAAGTCTGACTCATTTCTAAGGATCCTCTTATAAAGTGTAACAAAAAATTCAACACAACCAAGTGAACCACCTGGATGACCAGAATTTACAGCATGAACCATCCTAAGAATATCTCTTCTTACTTGAGAAACAAGTTTATTTAGATCTTCATTCATTTGTGGTAAAAGTAGGGTTATAGAATTCACTATCAAAATTCTTTAATTTCTTTTTATCATAAATTTATATAATTAATTAACAATGCTTATTTCTTCTTAATTACTTTTCTAATTTTGAGGAGATGAAAATTCTTGATAAGTACATAATAAAAAAATATTTAGGTACTTTCTTTATAATGTTTGGACTATTTATTCCTATTGGAATAATGGTAGATTTTGCTGAAAAAATTGATAAATTCAGAGAAAATGAAGTTCCAGGTGATGAAATTTTAGGCTACTACATAGATTTTATATGGTATTTTGGAAGCCAACTTTATCCTGTTTTTTTATTTTTAGCCGTTATTTGGTTTACATCCAGGCTTGCAAATAATACTGAAGTAACTGCTATCTTATCCTCAGGTGTTTCATTCCAAAGACTTATGAAACCATATTTTATTTCAGCATCTATTGTAGTTGTATTTGCACTTATATCTGTAATGTTTATAGTCCCAAAGTCTAATAAGAATTTTAATGAATTTATTTCTGAATATGTAAAAACTGAGGATGTAAGAAAGACCTCTAGACTATTTAAACAAATTAATGAAAATGAGTTCATATATATAAGTAGTTATGACCCAAAAAGAAAGAGAGGATTTAATTTCACCTTAGAAAATTTTAATGGAAATAAATTAAACCATAAAATCTCTGCTTCAAATATCAGATGGGATGATTCAATTTTTAGACTAACGAATTATGTCAAAAGAACTGTCTATGATGATACAGAAAATATTGAAAGGTATACTAGAAAGGATACTATTTTTGATTTTAATATAGAAGATTTAGCTCCACTTAATTATGTTGCAGAGACATTGAATTTTTTTGAGTTAAATAATTTAATTAGATATGAAAAAAGAGCGGGTTCTCCATTAATAAATTCTCACTTGCTTGTTCGTCATAAAAGGTATACTATTCCTCTTTCTTGTTTCATCTTAACTATTATAGCAATTTCAGTTTCTTCGTTTAAAAGAAGAGGTGGAACTGGGTCTAGTCTTGCAATAGGTGTATCCTTAGGCTTCTTATTTATTTTTTTAGACAAAATATTTGGAGTTTTGGTCCTAAAGTCTAATTTTTCTCCAGCAATTGCATCATGGGGAATTCTATTAATATTTTTAACAATTGCATTAATTTTATTAAGAAAGGCAATTAGATAGGTCATTTAATTAAATTATATTTACAGAAATTTATTATATGGAGTTTTTAGATTTTGAAGTCTCTGTTAAAGAAATTTTAGAACAAATAGATAAATGTAAATCTATTGAAAATGAGAGTGATGTAGATGTAACCAAAACATTTAATTTACTCCAAAAAAAACTTGTTGAAACAAAGAAGGGTATATATGGTAATCTTTCTGCCTGGCAAAAGGTTCAATTATCCCGACATCCAAATAGACCTTATACTCTCGATTATATTAATAATATTTGTGGAGACACCTTTCTTGAATTACATGGAGACAGAAATGTAAAAGACGATAAAGCAATGATTGGTGGTCTTGGTAAAATTGGAGACCAATCATACATGTTTATTGGAACTCAAAAAGGTTATAATACAAAAACAAGACAATATAGAAATTTTGGAATGGCAAATCCTGAGGGCTATAGAAAGGCGCTTAGGTTAATGAAGCAAGCTGAGAAGTTCAATATTCCCATTGTTACTCTAATTGATACACCAGGTGCATATCCTGGAATGGAAGCTGAAGAGAGAGGTCAGGGTGAAGCTATTGCAAGAAATATATATGAAATGATGAACATTAATGTTCCTATAATTTGTATCGTTATTGGGGAAGGAGCTTCAGGTGGTGCTTTAGGAATAGGTGTTGGGGATAAAATTTTAATGCTTGAAAACACGTGGTATTCAGTAATATCTCCTGAGTCTTGCTCATCAATATTATGGAGAAGCTGGGAACATAAAGAATTAGCTGCAGAAGCATTAAAATTGACTGCTGACGATATGCTTAAAAACAAATTAATTGATAAAATTATAGAGGAGCCTCTTGGAGGTGCTCATTATGACCCCGCTCAATCATATCAATCAGTGAAAGAAAACATTGTCTACTTTACAAAAAAAATTAAGTCTTTGTCTAGTAAAAAGATGATTGAGTATAGAAGAAAAAAATTTACTAAAATCGGTAAGTTCAAGGGGTAGAATCACTATTAACAAAATCTTGCAGTTATTAACAAATATGTTGTTTAAAGATTTATTTAATATCAGTTCCTGTTTTTAACTTTTAGAATTTGTTTTTCCATAAATTTACTACATGGAGAAAAGAAATCCTTTAAAGATTTATGAAAATGAAAATCAAGCCATTGTTAATCTATCATATGGTAAGATACCTCCACAAGCTCTTGACCTTGAAGAAGCTGTTTTAGGTGCAATGCTCATAGATGAAAAAGGAGTGAATGAGGTTATTGATATTCTTTCTCCTGAAGTTTTTTATAAAAAATCGCATCAACTTATTTTTGAATCAATTCAAAGATTATTTAGAGAATCAGAACCAATTGATCTTTTAACCGTATCAGCTGATTTAAAGAAAAATAAAAATTTCGAGGTAATAGGGGGTGACTTTTATCTAATAGGTCTTTCTCAAAAAGTTTCTTCATCTGCACATATTGAATATCACTCAAGAATTATTCAACAAAAATTTATTCAAAGGAAACTAATTACAATATCAAATGAAATAATTTCAAAATCATATAATGAGAGTACAGATGTAATAGATTTATTAGATGAGGCTGAGTCAAAATTATATGATATTGCTCAAAACAATATTAAAGGATCCTCTGAGACAGCTCAAAACCTTGTAATACAAGCAAAAAATAGAATTGAGGAGATATCAAAACAAGAGGGTCTTAGTGGGATATCAACTGGATTTGAAAAACTAGATAGATTAACATCAGGATGGCAGCCAAGTGATTTAATTATTGTTGCTGCTAGGCCAGGTATGGGTAAAACTGCATTAGCTTTATCTATGGCAAGAAACGTTTCTGTTCAGAAAAAAATACCAGTTGCTTTTTTCTCACTTGAGATGTCATCTGTACAACTTATTACAAGGCTTATTTCATCCGAGACAGGTCTTTCATCTGACAAGCTTAGAACAGGTAAACTTGCAGATCATGAATGGCAACAACTAAATATTAAAGTATCAGATCTTGAATCAGCTCCTCTTTACATAGATGATAGTGCTGCACTAACTATTTTTGAGCTAAGAGCAAAGGCTAGAAGATTAGCATCATCTCATGGTATCAAGCTTATAATTATAGACTATCTTCAATTGATGAATCTAGGATCCTCAAATAAAGCAGGTAATAGAGAGCAGGAAATATCCACAATTTCTAGAAATCTTAAAGCATTAGCAAAAGAATTAAATATACCAGTTATTGCTTTATCACAGCTTTCAAGAGCAGTAGAGACTAGAGGTGGTACTAAAAGACCTATACTTTCTGATCTTAGGGAATCGGGTGCAATTGAACAAGATGCTGACATTGTATCATTTTTATATAGACCTGAATATTATGGAATTACAGAATGGGATGATGATATGAAAACACCATCTGAAGGTCAAGGTGAGTTTATTGTAGCAAAGCATAGAAATGGTGCTTTAGATTCAATCAAACTTAAATTTGTAGCTAACCTTGGTAAATTTGAAGATATTGATAGCTTTGATTCTCCTTTTGAATTTCAATCAAAGCTAAACACTGATAATAAATTAAGTGACTTTAGTGAGCCGTCAAATAAAGATGAAGACGAAGATATTCCATTTTAATTAACTTCCTTTTAAAAGAAATGACTTTAAGAAATCATTAAGGTCTCCATTAAGAACTGCCTCAGTATTTCCTGACTCATGACCAGTTCTAACATCCTTTATAATTTTATATGGGTGTAATACATAATTTCTGATTTGTGATCCCCATTCAATTTTTTTCTTAGAATCTTCAATTTTTTTTCTTTCCTCATTGTTTTTTTGAATCTCAATTTCATAAAGCTGAGATTTAAGAAGCATAAGCGCTTTCTGCTTGTTATCTAATTGTGATCTTGTTTCTGAGTTTTCAACAGTAATTCCTGTTGGTTTGTGTTTAAGTCTTACTGCAGTTTCAAGCTTATTGACACTTTGACCTCCAGCTCCACCTGCCCTCATCGTCTCCCATATCAAATTAGAAGGATTAATGTTAATTTCTATTGAGTCATCAACAAGTGGGTATACATATACAGACGCAAAAGAGGTGTGTCTTTTTGCATTACTGTCAAAAGGTGATATTCTTACCAATCTATGAACACCATTTTCACCTTTTAACCATCCGAAAGTAAAGTCTCCATCAATTTGAATCGTAGCAGTTTTTATTCCAGCTACATCACCAGGTTGATTATTTAGTTCTTTGATTTTAAAATTGTTTTTTTCACCCCACATCAAATACATTCTTAAAAGCATTTCAGCCCAATCACAAGATTCAGTTCCACCTGCTCCAGCAGTAATTTGAAGAATTGCAGACATAGAATCTTCTTTTTTACTGAGCATCATTTTAAATTCCATGTCTTCAATTAGACTCTCTAATTCATTATATGACTCGTTAATCTCATTTTCACTAATCTCTTTATTCAAGAAAAATTCACTGAGAACTGTTATATCATCATACTTTGTGATTAAAACATCAAATTCAGATATTAAGGATTTAATTTGTTGAATTTCTTTGACAATTTTTTCTGCATCTTTAGGATTCATCCAGAAATTAGGGTCAGAAGCTTTGATTTCTAAATTAGAAAGGATAGACTCTTTAGACTCTAGGTCAAAGAAACCCCCTTAACGTATCAATACGTTTTTTAACTCCTTTTAAATTTTCTTTAGAAAACATGGTTGAAATTAATTATATGATTTCAAAAAAAAAAATTATATTTCTAAAAAATTAACCATGAAAAAAATACTATTGATTACGTTTATATTTTCAAATCTTGTTTTTTCTCAAAATATTGATTTTGAAGGATTTATGAATTTTTCCTACAGTAATAATTCAGGAAAAATACATCTTGAGATAAATAATCTTGACAAAGAATTTTTATATATAAATTCATTAAGTAGAGGTATTGGTAACAATGATCTGGGTCTAGATAGAGGTCAACTAGGTAATACTAGAATAGTTTTTTTTACTAAAAGAGGTAACAAAATTTTAATGGTTCAACCAAATACTAGATATGTTTCTAATTCTGATAACTATCTTGAAAACAAGGCTGTTGAGGAAGCTTTTGCAAGATCTGTTTTATTTTCATTTGAAATAATTGAAGAAAAAAATAATAATTACATAATAGACCTAACTCCTCTACTTATGAACGATGCTCATGGTGTTTCGCAAAGATTAAGGTTTTCTAATTCTGGTAATTATTCTTTAAATAAATCAATGTCTGCGATTGAACTAGAAAGAACAAAAGCCTTTCCAGAAAATATAGAATTTGATGTAATCCTTACTTTTACTGGTAATCCTATGGGAAATCTTGTTAGAAGTGTTACTCCAACTGCATCAAATATTACGGTTAATCAACATCATTCTTTTGTTAAACTTCCTGATAACAATTATAAAAAAAGAAAATTTGATCCAAGAAGTGGAAGCAATCCTTTTATAGTTTATAATTATTCAACTCCAATTGATGAGAATTTAGAACAAAGGTTTATAGTTAGGCATAGATTAAATAAAAAATATCCTGATCAAGAAATAAGCGAACCAACAGAACCTATCATTTACTATATAGACAATGGTACACCAGAGCCAGTAAAGTCTGCTCTTATAGAAGGAGGAAATTGGTGGAATCAAGCATTTGAAAGCGCAGGATATAAAGATGCTTTTAGAATTGAGGTTTTACCTGAAGATGCTGATCCAATGGATGTAAGATATAATCTAATTCAATGGATTCACAGATCAACCAGAGGGTGGAGTTATGGTGCCAGTATTGTTGATCCTAGAACAGGAGAAATTATAAAAGGTCAAGTAAGTTTGGGAAGCTTAAGGGTTAGACAAGATTATATGATTCTTAGTGGACTAATAGACAATCCTAATACAGAAGAAAACAAAAAATTAATAAAAGAAACTTCTTTAGATAGGATTAGACAATTGTCTGCTCATGAGATTGGACATACTCTTGGTTTTGGTCATAATTTTATTTCCAGTGCTAATGATAGGGTTTCAGTAATGGATTACCCACATCCAAAAATTTTATATGTAGATAATAAGATAAATATTGATAATGCATATGCAAAAGATATTGGAAAATGGGATAAAGTAAGTGTTCAATATGCTTATTCTGATTTTTCGGACTTAGCAAATGAAGATCAGGAGCTTAATAAGATTTTAGATGATGCTGTTGAGAATGGGTTATACTACCTAAGTGATTCTGATTCGAGACCAGTTAGTAGTGCAAATCCATACTCTCATTTATGGGATAATGGTAATCTTGCTTACAAAGAGCTTGATAAATTATTAAACGTTAGAAAACAAGCGCTTACTAACCTTGATTTAGATAACTTAAGAAATGGTGAACCATACGACAGAATTGAAGATATAATGGTTCCAATATATATGTTGCACAGATATCAAATTGAAGCAGCAGCAAAGGCTATTGGAGGTATAGATTATCTCTATTATGTTAAAAATAACAGAGGTGATAAATTAAAGTTTGCTGATAAAGATTTACAGATTAAATCATTAAACTCCCTTCTTAAAGTAATTGATCCAACTAATTTAACCATTCCTCAAAACTTAATTGAAATTCTAGTTCCTAGGTCTTTTAGGAATCCAAGAACAAGAGAGAACTTTGTCTCAAATACGGGTGTTGGATTTGATTATATAAATGCTTCAAGTGCAATTATTAATCATGTCTTTACTTATATGTTAAATCCAGAAAGAATAAATAGGGTCCATCAGCAGAATATGTTTGGAAAAAATATTTTATCTCTTGAAAACTACCTTAGTGAAATTCAGAATTCTGTCTTTAAGAAAATGAAAATGAATGAATATGAATCTTCTATCAACAAAAATACCCAATCTTTATTTTTAGATCATTTATTCATGGCTTATAATAATAAGCAAATTAATGATATCTCTAAATCTAAAATTTATTCAAGAATTAATAGTTTAATGAATTATTTAATGAGAAATAGATCTGAGTATAATGATTTTTTAGTTACAAAAATCAATGGCTTTTATGCTAACCCTAATCAATATATACCAATTGAAAAGACTAAAACTCCAGATGGATCTCCAATTGGAGATTTTTCATGTGATTACTAGTTATTTTTAATTAAATTTGTGTATTATTTCCATGATCTAATGCCTTCTAATAATAAACCTTATAATAATATTTTAGAGCTTATAGGTAACACTCCATTAATTAGACTAAATGAGGTTACAAAAAATTTCAAAGGAACATACTTTACAAAGTTTGAGGGGTTTAATCCAGGTCACTCAAATAAAGATAGAATTGCTCTTCATATACTTAATCAAGCTGAAAATAAAGGTATTTTAAAGAAGGGTAGCACTATTATTGAAACAACATCTGGTAATACTGGTTTTAGTTTAGCTTTGGTTTCATTACTTAAAGGATATAAATGTATTTTGGCAGTAAGCTCTAAGGCATCTAAAGATAAAATTAATATGTTGAAATGCTTGGGTGCCGAAATTTATGTTTGTCCTTCAAATGTATCATCTGATGATCCAAGGTCTTATTATGAAGTCGCAAAGAGGTTAACTAACGAAATTAAAGGCTCTGTATACATTAATCAATATTTCAATGATTTAAACGTTGAAGCACACTATCAAACTACTGGTCCAGAAATTTGGAGTCAGACAAATGGAAAAATTACCCACCTAATAGCTTGCAGTGGAACTGGAGGTACTATATCAGGAATAGGTAGATTTTTAAAAGAAAAAAATAATGATGTAAAAATTATTGGTGTTGATGCTTATGGTTCAATTTTAAAAAAATACCATGAAACAGGTGAAATTGATCCGAATGAAATATACTCATATAGGATAGAAGGACTAGGTAAAAACATTGTACCTTCTGCTACTGATTTTAAAATTATCGATAAGTTTGTAAAAGTTACGGATTCAGATAGTGCTCATATGGCAAGAGAAATAACTTTAAATGAAGGATTGTTTGTAGGATATACTTCAGGTGCAGCTTTTCAAGCTACAAAAATACTAAATGATGAAAATGAATTTGATCATTCAAGTTTTGTTGTAATTGTTTTTCCTGACCATGGTTCCAGGTACTTAAGTAAAATATATTCTGATGAATGGATGAACAATCAAGGTTTCTATGACTCCAGTTTTTATCAACCCAAAAAAAATTCAATTAATTATATATAATTTATATGCAAGATTTATTTGACAAAATATATAAAAATAAAGGCCCTCTAGGTAAATGGGCATCTATTGCTGAAGGCTACTTTGTTTTTCCTAAACTAGAAGGCCCAATTTCTAATAGAATGATGTTCAATGGTAAAGAAGTTATTACATGGAGTGTAAATGATTATTTAGGGCTAGCAAATAATCCAGAGGTAAGAGAAGTTGATGCTAAAGCTGCTGAGCAGTACGGGAGTGCTTATCCAATGGGAGCAAGAATGATGTCCGGTCATACTAATCTTCATGAAAAATTAGAATCTGAACTTGCTAAATTTGTTTCAAAGGAATCTGCATACCTTCTTAATTTTGGATATCAAGGAATCCTTTCCACTATAGATACACTAGTAACTAAAAATGATATTATTGTTTATGATATTGATTCTCACGCATGTATAATTGATGGAGTTAGGCTTCACCTTGGCAAGCGATTCACATATCAACATAATGATATGAAAAGTTTAGAAAAAAATCTTGAAAGAGCTACTAAACTTGCTGAGCAAACAGGTGGAGGAGTACTAGTAATTTCTGAAGGAGTCTTTGGAATGAGGGGAGAGCAAGGAAAACTAAAAGAAATAGTTGCATTGAAAGATAAATTTAAATTTAGATTTCTTGTGGATGATGCTCACGGTTTTGGAACGTTAGGAAAAACTGGAGCAGGTGCAGGTGAGGAGCAGGGCGTTCAAGATCAAATTGATGTGTACTTTGCAACTTTTGCTAAATCACTAGCTTCAACTGGTGCTTTTATTGCTGGTGATTCTGAAATAATTGAATTCTTGAAATATAATATGCGTTCACAAATCTTTGCAAAATCTCTTCAGATGCAGTTAGTGATTGGAGCCCTTAAAAGACTTGAATTAATTAAGACTAGACCTGAGTTTAAACAAAAACTTTGGGAAAATGTTAATTTACTTCAATCTGGTTTGAAGGAAAGAGGTTTTGATATTGGTTTAACACAAAGTTGTGTTACTCCAGTATATCTAAAGGGTAGTATTCCTGAGGCAATGACCCTAGTTAAAGACTTAAGAGAAAATTATCATATTTTTTGTTCAATTGTTGTTTATCCTGTAATTCCAAAGGGATTAATTCTCCTTAGACTAATTCCAACCGCTTCACACAATATTAATGACATTAATGAAACTCTTGATGCATTTTCTTCAATTAGAAAAAAGCTTGAAAAAGGTGTTTATAAGCAAGCGTCTAAGGGAATAGAAGAGTCAGTTGACTAATCATTTAACATCACTGGCATTACAAGCATAGTTATTGACTCTTGTGAAGAGTCTTTTTCATTTACTGGCCTTATAATACCTGCTCTGTTTGGATGAGACATTGAGAGTGTGATGGTTTCAGAATCTAAATTATTAAGCATTTCAATTAAAAACTTTGAGTTAAATCCAATTTGGATATCATCACCTGAATACTCACACTCTAGATTTTCATCTGCTTTATTGCTAAAGTCAAAGTCTTCAGCGCTAATATTTAAGAGAGATCCTGCAAGTTTAATCCTAATTTGATTAGTTGTCTTATTAGAGAAAATACTAACTCTTCGAACAGAGTTTAAGAAAAGCTCTCTATCAATTGTGAGTACATTGGGATTATCTTTTGGAATGACAGCTTCATAATTAGGAAACTTACCATCAATTAGCCTTGAAGTAATTGAACTTTTTCCAAAAATAAATTTTGCATTAGACTCATTATGCTGAATAGTTATTTCAGAATCATGTGACTGAAGAATTCCTTTAAGTATTTGTAAAGGCTTTTTAGGCATAATAAATTCAGATACTTCTTTAGAGTTATAATCAGAGGTTTCAAACTTCACTAGTTTATGAGCGTCAGTTGCAACAAACTTTAAAGATTCGCTATTAAATTGAAAAAAGACTCCGCTCATGACAGGTCTGAGGTCATCTGTTCCAGAAGCAAATATTGTTGAATTTATTGCATTACCTAGATCAACTCCATTAATTATAGTTTCATGTGCATCTAAAATTTCAATTTGTTTTGGAAACTCTCCACCTTCTAAGTAGGCAAGAGAATATTTTCCATTACTTGCGCTAATCTCAATAGTATTATTTTCAGTTTTTATAAATGTCAACGGTTGATCTGAAAATGTCTTCAGAATATCTATTAATAGTTTAGCAGAGATTGCCACTTTATCTGAAGATTGAGACTCAATATCAATTTCTGAAGTCATTGTAGACTCAAGATCTGATGAACTGATCTTAAGTTTGTTATTATCTACTTCAAATAAAAAATTATGAAGTATAGGAATTGTATTTGAAGAATTAATTACTCCGCCTAGAATTTGGAGTTCTTTGTACAAAATCGATGATGAAACAATAAACTTCATGTGTTTTTTTTCAAATATATTTATTTGATATTATAAATCTTATAATTACTTATAAAAGTTATCTACCAAATACAAACACTAGAAATAAATGCTAACAGGATCTCGATAATCTAGTCCAAATAAGGTACTAGCACTTCCCACTGTTTGGGGGTTACTTTTATAAATACTTAGTTGAAGGTAGCCAAGACTATTAAATATTGCCATCTTTTTTCCATCTTCTTCTCGATCTTTTTTATCTAGGCTAAAATCAATTGCATCAGAGTAATTCTTATAAATTTTTGTGAACTTAACGTTTCTTGCATTTATTGTAAAGGATCTAGTTTTTGAAATCTCTTTAAATAACTTTTCAGTAATATTTGTTATAACATTGCCATAGTTGTCTATATAAATTACACTTCCTATAATTTGATTTTGTTCTTGGTTTACAACAGGTCTTAAATTTTTAATCTCCTTAATCTTATTGATTTTTGAGCCAACAACATTTAAAGGTCCAGATCTTAAAATATGTCCTAATACCTTAACAAATAAATCATCTGAAGATATTTTATAATTAAAGCTATTATGTAAATTAATTTCAAAAATATTTTCTGGAATAATATCCTTGAAAATTAAAGAGAATACTCCATTATCAGCACCAATAAAAAATGATTCTTCATGCTTGATTACTATATGTTTATTTTCAGGAGTAAGTTCTGAATCTACACAGATCATATGAATTGTGCCTTTTGGAAAGTTTTTGTGTGCCCCTTCAAGAATATACCCAGCTTCAGTTAAATTAAATGGGCTAATATTATGCGATATATCTATAATTTCTGCTGAATCAATTTCTGAAACTATTTTTGCCTTTAATGAACTAACAAAATAGTCCTTATTTCCATAATCTGTAGTTAAGGTTATGATAGACATTAATTAAGATAAACTTTATAAATTTTATGTAAATTTGAATTAAATAATCTACTATAACAAATTTTTAAATTAAATCTATTGAGTGAGCTAGAATTTGAACTAACTGATGTTGATCCGCAATATTTTTTCTCAAGAGATAATTTAAATTCTTTAAAATCTAGTTTCCCAAAACTTAAACTGGTTCAAAGAGGTCAAACTATTAAAGCCCTTGGTGAAAAAAGTGAATTAAAATTATTTGATAATAAATTTAGAACTCTATTAAATTATTATTCAGATTATAATAATATAGATCCAGATGTAATAAATGATATTGTTGTTAAGGATATAAAATTTAATGGTGACAAACCTTCACTAATTTTACATGGTGTTTCCGGTAAACCTATATTAGCTAAAACCACAAATCAAAAAAAACTTCATAAGTCTATTTTAAATAATGACTTAATATTTGCAATTGGTCCAGCAGGTACAGGAAAAACTTATACTGGTGTTGCGATGGCTGTAAAAGCTCTAAAAGAGAAAGAAATTAAAAAAATTATATTAACAAGACCTGCAGTTGAAGCTGGAGAAAATTTAGGTTATCTCCCAGGAGATTTAAAAGAAAAGCTTGATCCGTATATGCAACCTCTTTATGATGCTCTTAGAGATATGATTCCAGTTAACAAGATACAGAAATTTCTTGAAGATAGGACAATTGAGATTGCTCCTTTAGCATTTATGAGGGGAAGAACATTGGATAATGCTTTTGTGATTTTAGATGAAGCACAAAATACAACTAATGCTCAGATGAAAATGTTTTTAACTAGAATGGGTATGAATGCTAAATTTATGGTTACTGGAGATCCTGGTCAAATAGATCTTCCAAGAAAAGTAAGCTCTGGATTAAAAGACGCAATTAAGATACTTTCAAGAAAGAAGGGTATTGATATAATCTATCTTGATGATAAAGATGTAATTAGGCACCCAATAGTTAAAAAAGTTATCGATGCATATAATAATATTGAAAAATAAATAGGTTTTGAATACAATTTTTAAAACAGATTTTAATCTTCCTGGTCAAATATCCAAATATGAAGGTAAAGTAAGAGATGTATACTCTTTAGAAGGTGATATATTGGTTGTTATTGCATCTGATAGAATTTCTGCATTTGACATTGTCATGCCTAAACCAATTCCATTTAAAGGTCAAGTGTTAAATCAAATTTCAGTTGATATGTTAAAGTCCACTGAAGATATAATTCAAAATTGGCTTATATCATCTCCCGATCCAAATGTTTCAATTGGCAGGAAACTTAATCCTGTAAAAGTGGAAATGGTCATTAGAGGCTACTTAAGTGGACATTCTGACAGATTGTATAGTTCTGGTATGAGAAGCATTTGTGGAGTTAATTTACCAAATGGTTTAATATCAAATCAAAAATTTGATAATCCCATAATTACTCCAAGCACAAAAGCTGATTTTGGTCATGATGAAGATATATCTAAATCTGATATAATTAAAAAAGGTATTTTAACATTAGATCAATACGAAGAAATAGAGAATATAACTCATAAACTATTTAGGAGAGGTACTGAAATAGCAAAAAAAAGAGGTTTAATTCTAGTAGACACAAAATATGAATTTGGATATGATTCCAAAAATAATCTTTGCTTAATTGATGAGATTCACACTCCTGATTCCTCTAGATATTTTTATGAAGACACATATGATGATTATATGAAAAGGGGAGAAACCCCTAAACAACTGTCTAAAGAATTTTTTCGTCAGTGGTTAATAAAGAATGACTTTCAAGGGAAGGAAGGTCAGAAACTTCCTGAAATTTCTGATAATATTGTAATGGATGTTTCCAAAAGATATATAGAACTTTTTGATAAAATAACTGGCAGCAATTTTAAGCCAAGAAATTCTAATGATATAATTTCAGATATAAAAGAAAATATAATTTTAGCTATATCCTAGTCAAACTCACTGGAGAGTATTCCAATAAATGTCTCAATACCTTTAATATAATTAGTAATCTTTATATTCTCATTTGGACTATGCTGATTATTGTCTTTATTAACAGTTGGGACTCCAACAGCAGGTATATTGAGTGTGTTTACAAATGGTGAAATAGGAACTGAACCTCCACTAGTTCTTTTTAAAACAGGTTCTTTATCGAATGTATTAACCATTACATCTTTTAACCAAATTCCAAGATCACTATTTATATCAGTTCTAAATGCAGGATATGAAACACGCGAGTTAAACCTTACAATTTTGTCATATTTTAATCTCATTTCTTTGGTTGGTTCATTGTCAATAACAATATAACCAAGAGATTCTATATGTTTTTTTATTAAATCATGAAGTCTATATCCATCAGTTTCAATAACTAATCTTACATCTATTTCAGCAATACATTCTGATGGAACAATAGTTCTGGCCTCTGAGCCTACCCATCCTGAGCTAATCCCTCTAACATTAAGTGAGGGATATTGAATAGATTCTTGATATGAGTTACCAACTGATTCAGGATTTTTAAACTGCATTTTATCCTTCATATTAGTTTCATCATCAGGGACTGCATCTAAATATTCTTTAATTTCATCACTAAGCTCAATCCCATCATAATATCCATCTATTTTAACAATTCCATTTTCATCTTTCATAGATGACAAAATCTTAGACATTCTAAAAACAGGGTTAGGAGCATAGTTCCCAAAATGACCACTATGTTGAGGAACAATTGGCCCATAGGTTTTAAGAGTTATGGAAGATATACCTCTATTGCCGAAGTTCAAAGTTGGAAGACCAGATTCATGTTGTGGTCCGTCAAATATTAATAATGCATCACTACTTAATTCATTCTTGTATTTCTCTACTGCAAATGGTAAACTAGGAGAGCTTTTCTCTTCTTCAAAATCCATTATTAACTTAATATTAAACTTTTGCTTAATATTTTTTGAATCCATAAATCTTAAGGCTTGAATTAGCATCATGACAGGACCCTTTGCATCTGATGAAGATCTTGCAAAAATTCTGATATCATTTTTATCTAATTCTTCATAATTATAATCCTTAATATCATTCCAGTTCAAAATTTCAAAATTATCATTAACCCTCTTTTTGAATACAGGAGAGAAAGGGTCTTCTTGATTCCATTTTGAGACATCAATAGGCTGACCATCCAGATGTAGATATATCAAAACTGTCTTTAGATCTTTATCAATCTCTTTTTCTGCAAGTAAAAGAGGAAGTGTTTCGGTAACCAATCTTTTTGTTTTGAAATCAAGTAAATTAAACTTGTTTTCGGTAAAATCAATTAGTTTGTATATGTCATCTTTGTAATTAGCATCATTAGGATAAGATAAAAACTCAATGAATTCATTTATATTCTTCATTCCTTGATTAAAGACATCTTGTTTGTAATCTTTTTGTGCATTTATTGATGAAAAAAGTAAAAATGAAATTGATAATATTTTGATAATTCTCATGACTTAATATTTAAGTGGTTAATTAAATTTGTTGAAACTTCAGAATTAGATACTTTAATTGCATTACTATATTTTTTATTCCAAGTTATTTGCCTTTTTGCGTAATTCCTAGTATTCTGTTTTATCTTATTAATTGTTTCATTATAAGATAATTTATTTTCAAAATAATCAAAAAATTCTTTGTAACCAACTGTATTTAAAGTGTTTAAATTAGAATATTTTTTTAAGTTTCGGGCCTCTTCTTCTAGCCCATTACTAATCATAACATCAACTCTATTATTAATTCTGTTATAAAGTATTTCCCGAGGGCATTCTAATAAAATAACTTTTGTTTTAAATTCTCTTTCCTTCTTTGTGTGTTTTCTATGTGATGAAAATTTATTTCCAGTAAATTTTATGATTTCTAATGCTCTAATTATTCTGCTCTGATTTTTTAAATCCACAATTTCATAATACTCCCTATCTAATTCTTTTAATTCCTCTTGTAGGTATGAGATCCCTTTATCTTTATATATTCTTGTAATTTCATCTCTAATTTTCTCAGGAATCTCTGGAAACTCATCTATCCCATATATTACGGAATCAGCATACAGTCCTGAGCCTCCAACTAAAATTAAATATTCTTTATTCTCAAATAGACTATTAATTATATGTATTGCATCTTTTTCATATAATCCAACATTATATTTATCATGAATACTCTTGTTGTGAATAAAATGATGTTTTATTTCTTTTAATTGATGTTCTGTAGGAGGACATGTGCCTATCTCTAGTTCTTTATAAAACTGTCTAGAGTCACATGAAACAATTTCAGTTTTAAGTTTTTTTGCAAGTTCTATACTTAATTCTGTTTTCCCAACACCTGTTGGCCCAGCTATGTATAATAAGTTTTTATTTGTCTTCATCAAGGTGACAACCACATTGGTGACAGAAAACAGCATTGTCTTTATGCTTATCATTTAAACATTCAGCACACACCCTTGTATTCACATCAACTTGTTTTCTTCTTTGAGTCATTTCAGCAGAAATTATTCCGGTTGGAACTGCAATAATTCCATAACCAAGAATCATTAGTATTGATGCAAGAAACTTACCTAACCCTGTTAATGGAACAATATCGCCATAACCAACTGTTGATATTGTGCTTATACACCAGTAAATACTCTCAGGAATATTGTCAAAACCAGCTTCAGGACCTTCGATTAAATACATTAGGGTTCCAAATAAAATACACATAATTAGAACAAACAGTAAAAAGATTATAATCTTTGCTCTGCTCACTAATAATGATCTAACAAGGAAGGTAGATTCACCAATATATCTAGATATATGAAGTACACGGAAAATTCTAAGAATTCTAAGTGCTCTAACAGCCATCATTGTTTCTAGCTGAGCACCAACTATAAATAATGATATATATTTAGGAATAGTAGCCAATAAATCTATAATACCATAAAAGCTGAAAATATATTTTCTTGGGTGGTGAATAGATACAACTCTTAATATATATTCAATAGTAAATAATATAGTAATTGTCCATTCAGCTATATTAAGTATTTCATAGTATTGCTGGTTTATCCAACCAACTGTTTCAAGAGCTACCAGTACAACACTGATTATGATTACTATAATTAATGATATATCAAACACTTTTCCAGCGGGGGTGTCTGCTTCATATATAATATCATGTATCTTCTGACGTGTTTTATTCAATGTCTGAAAATTTATAAATTTCTTTCAAATTTACTAGTTTTTTATATCTCTTCTCAGAAATTAGAGTATATACATAGTTTTTAACCCTTTTTGACTCATCCACTTTTACTAATCTAGAATTAATTTTTTTCTCAGAATTTATGTTATTAAAAAGCTCAAAATAGCCATATCCTTCTATAACACCACTTTTAAAGAGAATAAAACTTTTGTCAGTCTCTTTCTTTCCATTAAATGTTATTACAAAGTCTGAAACCTCATTTATAATTTTAGGTTTAGAAATTTTGGAGAAAATTTTTGGATCAACATTATTATTAATTTTAGGCCTAAGAGAATTAATCTCTTGAAGAGTCTTCAAAATTGCAATGTGAACATTGCCTGTAGGATGTACCTTAATTGTTTTAAAATTATTCTGAACGTACTTTGGTATGAATTTTTTACTAGTAAACAACTTAATTAGTTTATTCTTAATATCCTTACTAAAATCAATATAAACTAATTCATTCTTCTCATTATATATATAGAAGACTCCTGTATTTTCCTTAAGATTATCTATAACGTATTTAAAAATGTTATCCATTTTTTCACCAGGAAATTCGACAATACTTTTTCTTATTATTTCTTGTTTTACATCTTTTTCTAAAAGAAGTTTAAATAACTCAACAGTCGCAAGTGCATCTCCACTTGCACGATGTCTATCCTTGATTGGAATTCCAAGACTTCTAGATAACCTTCCAAGTTTATATGATTCCTGCTCAGGAAGTAATTCTTGAGATAAAATAACAGTGCATATAGATTTCATTGAAAAATCAAACCCTAATCTCTTAAACTCTAATTGTAAAATTCTATAATCAAATTGAGCGTTGTGGGCTACTAGAATAGATTCAGAAGTTATTTCAATGACTCTCTTAGCTATTTCATGAAATTTAGGAGCTGTCTTAAGAATCTTCGATGAAATTCCAGTAAGTTTTTCTACATAAGGATGTATCTCTTTTTCAGGGTTTACTAGGCTTATAAACTGATCAGTAATAGAGACACCATCAAATTTATAAATGGCAATCTCAATTATTGATTCTTCATTAAATTTTCCACCTGTAGCTTCAAGGTCAACTATTGTATACATCAATAACTTCTTTTTCCGAAAATTTTACTACCAACCCTTATCATATTTGAACCTTTTTCGATTGCTAATCTATAGTCATCACTCATACCAATTGATAAAAATTTTAATTTAGAATTATTCAAACTCATTCTATCATATAATTCCTTAATTTGAGAAAATTCATCACTTATTTTTTGTTGATCTTCAGTAAAACTTGCCATACCCATTAACCCAACAATATTAATATTCTCATATTTTTGAATATCTGAATAAAAATCCTCTAGAAGGTTTGTATCTAAGCCAAATTTTGTTTCTTCTGAAGAAATTTTAAGTTGTATTAGGCAATCAATTTTTCTATTTGATTTTTTAGCACATTTATCTATTTCTGTTGCTAATGAAATTCTGTCTAGCGAATGTATCAATGAGATAAAGTTTGAGATATATTTCACCTTATTTTTTTGAAGATGTCCAATCATATGCCACTCGATATCATCTGGTAATAGTTGATGTTTTTCAACAATTTCTTGAACTCTGTTTTCTCCAAAGATTTTTTGATTAGAATCATATGCTTCTTTTATTTCATCTATAGATCTAGTCTTGGAAACTGCAACTAATTTAACTTCATTGCTTATTTCATCTTTTATACTCAGGATATTATCTCTTATGCTCATAGTTGACTGATTATCTCTTCAGCTACTTCTAGCGCTAAAAGGCCATCACTAAGTGGAACTTGTGATTCAGAATTATTGTTAATAGACTCAAAAAAATCATTTAACTCTGATTCAATTGAATTAATTTCAACTATTTCAGGTGTTTCAAAAAATATTACTTTTTCTTCACCGTCATTATTTTTGATGATAATTGAACTATCTGAATCGTTAGGTTCTTTCCCTCTGATTCTAACTACTTGATAATCTTTCTCTAAAAAGTTAATAGAAATGTATGCATCTCCTTGAAAAATTCTAGTTTTTCTCATTTTTTTCAGAGAAATTCTACTTGATGTTAGGTTAGCAATACACCCATTCTCAAATTCAATTCTTGCATTTGCTATATCAGGAGTAGTACTAATTATAGATACTCCAGAAGCATTAATTTTTTTAACTTTTGAGTTTACAACTTTTAAAACAATATCTATATCATGGATCATTAGATCCATTATTACAGACACATCGGTGCCTCTTGGATTAAAATCTGAAAGTCTATGTGACTCAATAAATTTTGGATTTTTTATAAATCTATTACAAGAAATGAATGCCTGATTATATCTCTCTACAAATCCAACTTGACCAACTATTTTATTCTTTGATGCTAATTCGTTAATAATTTGAGCCTCATTAGAGTTTGATGTTAAAGGCTTTTCGACAAATATATGTTTTCCAGCTTCTATACATTTTTTAGCAATTTCAAAATGAGTAGTTGTTGGGGATACTATAATTGCTGCGTCAATATCTTTAAGTAATAGGTCCAAATCATTATAGTATTTATAACCATATTCTGACGAAAGCTTTTCTGAATTAGTCTCATCAGTATCATAAAATCCTATTAAATTTTGATTTGATGAATTAATAATTTTTAGATGAATCTTACCTAGATGTCCGGCTCCAATTACACCAACTTTTATCATATGCTAAAAATACAATCTTCTTTTGGAATAATCGAGTATTAATTTAATATTAGCATAAGTGGAAGATAATTTTAAGCACAAAGGAAGACGAAGAATTCTAGTATCAGAATTAAGAGAAAAAGGCATTAAAGATCATAGAATCCTCAGTGCTATTGAAAACATACCTAGACATTTATTTATTGATCCTGGGCTTTCAGAACAAGCATATATTGACAAGGCCCTTCCAATAGAAAATGATCAAACTATATCACAGCCTTATACTGTAGCTTTTCAGACACAACTTCTTAACCCATCAGCTAGTGAAAAAATTTTAGAAATTGGTACAGGCTCTGGTTATCAAACTGCAGTTCTAGATTATTTAAGTTTAGATATATATACAATTGAAAGAGACCATGCCTTGTATAGATCTACATCCAATCTATTTGATAAGATGAAAATTAAACCTAAAAAATTTATTTATGGAGATGGCTTTAATGGAATGCAAGATCATTCACCTTTTGATGGTATAATAGTAACAGCAGGTTCACCAGTAATCCCAAAGAAACTTGTAATGCAGTTAAAAATAGGAGGTAGGTTAATAATTCCTGTTGGAAAAGATGTACAAGTCATGACAAAAATTATTAGGATTTCAGAAAATGAATTAAAAAAAGAAACCTTTGGAAATTTTCGATTTGTTCCTA
>JADHME010000048.1 GCA_016780245.1 Flavobacteriaceae bacterium
TAAAAATTGGTCAAGCTGGATTATTAAAAAAGAATGAAAAAATATATCTGAAAAATCCAACTAAAGAAATTGATAGTCTTGTTAATTCTTATAATAAAATGATTGATGACCTAGAGGATAGTGCCCAGAGATTAGCTAAAACTGAGAGAGAGCAAGCTTGGCAAGAAATGGCCAAACAGGTAGCTCATGAAATAAAAAACCCATTAACACCTATGAGACTTACCGTACAAAGCTTTCAAAAAAACAGTGGAATAGTGTCTAATGATGAAAAAAATAAAATCAATGATTTTTGTGATACATTAATTGAACAGATTGATACAATGAGTAATGTTGCAACATCATTTTCAGATTTCGCTACTCTTCCAAAAACTCAGCTAGAAAAAACTGATGTGGTTGAAGCTACAAAAAAAGCTATTGAAATATTTGAGCAAAACAATATAACTTTTGAGACTTCAAGTGATAGTATTTTTATAAAACTAGATAAAGCTCAGTGGATAAGAGTAATGACAAACTTGATTAAAAACAGCATACAGGCTATACCTCATGATAGAGAACCTGATATTTTAGTAAGAATATCTGAAAACTCAAAAAACTTAAAAGTTTTAGTTTCTGACAATGGACTTGGAGTTTCAAAAAGTAATCGTGAAAAGATCTTTGAGCCAAAATTTACAACCAAATCTGATGGTATGGGTCTTGGTCTTGGTATTGTAAGAAATATTATAAGTTCCCACAGAGGAAAAATTTCCTATAAATCAAAAAATAAAAAGGGAACAGACTTTACTATTACTCTACCCAAGTAGTTAGCAAAATTCGTTATAGGCCTGAACTAAATTCTCAGAAATTAAATTAGCATCTCTTCCTTCAATATGATGTCTTTCAACCATATGAACTAATTCTCCATCTTTAAAAAGAGCTATAGATGGAGATGAAGGTGGAAATGGTAACATTTCTTCTCTTGCAGCCTCAGTTGCTTCAATATCAAATCCAGCAAAAACTGTACAAAGATTGTCAGGAGTAGACTCATTTGACAAGGACATAATTACTCCAGGTCTAGCATTCCTTGCAGCACATCCACAAACTGAGTTTACTACAATTAAAGTAGTTCCGGATTGAGATAGAGCATTTTTGACATCTTCTGATGATGTTAATTCTGAAAAACCTGAGTTTGTTAATTCAAGTTTGAATGGTTTTACGATTTCTTCTGGGTACATATTTTTTTTACAAATATACAAAGAATACCAATTAATAATTTTAGATTAACTTATATTTAGGATTCAATTATACTACTTGAAAAATAAACAATTAAAATACGATCTTGCATATTTAAAAATGGCTCAAGAGTGGTCTAAACTTTCATATTGTAAACGAAGACAAGTTGGAGCACTAATCGTAAAAGATAAAATGATTATTTCAGATGGGTATAATGGTACTCCTTCTGGATTTGAAAATATTTGTGAGGATGATGAGGGATATACTAAATGGTATGTACTTCATGCTGAAGCTAACGCCATAGCTAAAGTATCTGGCTCTACACAATCAACTGAGGGTGCTACTCTTTATATTACATTATCTCCATGTAGAGAATGTAGTAAGCTTATCTTTCAGTCTGGAATAAAAAGGCTTGTTTATTCAAAAAAATATAAAGATCAATCTGGTATTGAATTCCTTGCTAAGTCTGGAGTTGAGGTTGATTTTATTGAGATCTAGTTAGTTATTTCTGTCCTTAATTCTCTTTGAGATCATTAATATTAAAATTAATAGCAAAGCACATAATGAAAGTATGAAACAAATAAGTGCAATCTTGTTTTCATCTTCCAATAAATTATAGATATTTAATTGTGTTAAATTAAATACTACTAACAAAATTGTTAAAAACAATAAAATTTTTTCTAGATTTTTCATTTTCAGATTGCAAACATAAGGTAAAAATTTTTCTTTAAGATATTTTTTTGTTTCATTTTAAAGCTAGAAAACAGGGGAGATATTTTATAAAACTTAAGAAATTACCACATGAAAATTTTTTATTTTTTGATTAAAAAAAAACTTTAAATAAACATTTTTCTCATTGTTAAAAACTTTATGTTAATGTATTGAATTTCGACTTTCAATTTTCATTATAATTTTAAATATTTGAGGTAACGAAATTTAGTTCAATCAATTTATTTAATCATGCAGCAAGAGCCACTTTTACAAGAAAACAAAGACAGATTTGTAATTTTTCCAATTGAGCACCATGACATATGGGAATGGTACAAAAAATGTGAAGCCAGTTTTTGGACTGCCGAAGAAATTGATCTTCATCAAGATTTAAATGATTGGAGCACAAAGTTAAATGACGACGAGAGATTTTTTATCAAACACATCCTTGCTTTCTTTGCTGCCTCTGATGGAATTGTTAATGAGAACTTAGCTGAAAACTTTGTGAATGAAGTTCAGTATTCTGAAGCAAAATTTTTCTATGGTTTCCAGATTATGATGGAAAACATTCATTCAGAAACATACTCTTTACTTATTGATACCTATGTAAAAGATGATAAGGAAAAAGATACTTTATTTAAAGCTATAGAAAATTTCCCAGCAATAAAGAAAAAAGCTGACTGGGCTCTAAAATGGATAGAGTCTGATTCCTTTGCTGAAAGACTTATTGCGTTTGCTGGTGTAGAAGGTATATTTTTCTCAGGGTCCTTTTGTTCAATCTTTTGGTTAAAAAAGAGAGGGCTGATGCCAGGATTAACTTTTTCTAATGAGTTAATTTCTAGAGATGAAGGTGTACATTGTGACTTTGCAGTTCATCTTCATAACCATCACATCATTAACAAAGTTCCAAAGGAAAGAATTAAAGAAATTTTAATAGATGCTCTTAATATAGAAAGAGAATTTATAACAGAATCACTTCCAGTAAGTTTAATCGGAATGAATGCAAAACTAATGACGCAATATTTAGAATTTGTTACTGATAGACTTCTAGATCAATTTGGATGTGATAAAGAATTCAATGTTTCTAATCCATTCGACTTTATGGATATGATTAACCTTCAAGGTAAAACTAATTTCTTTGAGAAAAGAGTTTCAGAATATCAAAAAGCAGGTGTTCTAAATAATGATAAAAAAGAAGAGTCAAACTTTGATCTTGACGACGACTTCTAAAATAATCGTTTAATAAATCTAATTTTAAAAATGGTATAATAAGGATATGTCTATGTACGTAATTAAAAGGGACGGAAGAAAAGAGCCCATAATGTTTGATAAAATAACCGCAAGGATAAAAAAGCTTTGTTATGGTTTTAATGAGTTAGTTGATCCTGTTAGAGTTGCAATGAGGGTAATTGAAGGTCTTTATGATGGTGTTACAACCTCAGAATTAGATAACCTAGCAGCAGAAATTGCTGCGACTATGACAACTACTCATCCAGATTACGCATCTCTTGCAGCAAGAATTTCTGTCTCAAACTTACATAAAAATACCACGAAGTCTTTCTCTGATACAATGAAGGATCTTCACGCATACGTTAATCCTATAACTGGTAAAAAGGCTCCGTTATTATCAGATGAAGTGTACAAAGTGATTAATAAAAATGCAGAGTTACTTGACTCAAAAATAATTTATAATAGAGACTTTGGATATGATTACTTTGGATTTAAAACTCTTGAAAGATCATATCTTTTAAAAATTAATGGAAATATAGTTGAGAGACCCCAACATATGTTGATGAGAGTCTCGGTAGGTATTCATCTTGATGATATTGATGCTGTAATTGATACCTACGAGTTAATGTCAAAAAAATATTTTACTCATGCAACTCCAACTTTATTTAATGCAGGTACGCCCAAACCACAAATGTCCTCATGTTTCTTACTAACTATGCAAGATGATAGTATTGATGGAATCTATGATACACTAAAACAAACAGCTAAAATTTCACAATCTGCTGGAGGAATTGGTCTTTCAATTCATAATATAAGATCTACAGGATCATACATATCTGGAACAAATGGCACATCAAATGGTATTGTTCCAATGCTTAGAGTTTTTAATGATACTGCAAGATATGTAGATCAGGGGGGTGGTAAAAGAAAAGGTTCTTTTGCAATTTATATTGAACCATGGCACTCTGATATTTATGATTTTCTAGATCTAAAGAAAAATCATGGTAAAGAGGAAATGAGAGCAAGGGATTTATTTTATGCTATGTGGATTCCTGATCTATTCATGAAAAGAGTTGAAAATAATGAAGAGTGGACTTTAATGTGTCCAAACGAGTGTCCTGGATTATATGATTGTCACGGAGATGAGTTTGATAAGCTTTATTTAAAATATGAAAAGCAGTCAAAGGGAAGAAAGTCAATCAAGGCAAGAGAGCTTTGGGAAAAGATTCTTGAATCTCAAATTGAGACGGGTACTCCATATATGCTATATAAAGATTCTGCAAACAGAAAATCAAATCAAAAGAATCTTGGGACTATTAGATCATCGAACTTATGTACAGAAATACTTGAGTACACTTCAAAAGATGAAATAGCGGTTTGTAATCTTGCATCAATTGCTCTTCCAATGTTTGTTGAAGATGGAAAGTTTAATCACAAAAAATTATATGATGTAACATTTAGAGTTACCAAAAACTTAAATAAAGTTATTGATAGAAATTACTATCCTGTTAAAGAAGCTGAAAACTCTAACTTTAGACACAGGCCAGTTGGTCTTGGTGTTCAAGGTTTAGCTGATGCATTTATTCTCTTGAGGATGCCATTTACATCTGATGAAGCAAAAGAGCTTAATCAAGAAATTTTTGAAACTATTTATTACGCTGCACTTAATGCTTCAGTTGAGGAAGCTAAAAAAGATGGAGTTTATGAATCATATAAAGGCTCTCCTATTTCAAAAGGTGAGTTCCAACATAATATGTGGGGAGTTGAAGATGATGACTTAAGTGGTAGATGGGATTGGAATAAATTAAGAAAAGATGTTTTAAAGCATGGTGTGAGAAATTCTCTTTTAGTTGCTCCAA
>JADHME010000017.1 GCA_016780245.1 Flavobacteriaceae bacterium
AATGTTTATGACCTTAATAAAATTTTAAGGTGGTTATAGCGATAGGGCTCACCTCTTCCCATACCGAACAGAGAAGTTAAGCCTATCAGCGCAGATGGTACTGCTATTAGTGGGAGAGTATGTCGCCGCCTTTATCTTATAAAAACAAAACCCCTTTAATTAGGGGTTTTTTTTTACTTTCTTTTCTTAAATGGTATTGAATAAGTTAAAGTGTAATTAAATCCACTTCCCCAGGTGTTATCATCAGTTACCTTATTAAATCCTGGAATAAAAAGATTATCAAAGTTTGAAGGTTTTGTATCTGATAATAACTTATTTAGTCTTAAGCTAATTCCAAGATATATATTTTTAAACGTTTCAACTTTTACTCCTGTTACAATCTCAATCCAGTTTCCATTTAAATTATTATGAGTTATATTCTCATAACCGCTATCAACTAAATTTGAAAAATAAGCATCACTACTTCTTACTGTATAGCTTTCAACTTTGTTTGAGAATGAAGAAGAGGCATATCTAAGACCGATATATATTGAGTTGTCCATACCAACCCAATTATTGAACATGTTAAAATCAAACCCTATTTTTAGATAATTACCTACTGAATTAAAATTAATATTCTCATCTTCAATATATCTATCCATTGATCCATATTCAGTAGCTAAATAAAGATCATCGGTTATTTGTAAATCACCCACAATTTCATAGCTTAAGTTATCATCATTAGATGAAGATATTATTAGGTTTGATAAATCAATACCAAACCTTAATTTATTTATATTCAATAATTTATCTTTCTTCTTTAAACTGTCACTTTCTATATTTTCTGTTTGAGAAAATATAGAGTTAAGTGAAAAGATGAAGCTAATAATGAATAAGAATATTTGTTTTTTCTTCATTAAAAATCGAATCATTTTCTATACTTACTTCTTTTATCCAACCATGATTTTTTGATATCTCAGTATCTGATTTTACAATAAAATTTGATATATATCCACAAGATCTATTAAGGTATTTATGAATTGTTTGATGATGCAAAATTAGAGTGTCTAAAGTTTCGTTGTATTCAAATACGTATTTTGTTTTATTTGAATTTACCATTAAGGGAAGCTTTAATTTATCTCCATTAAAATCTTCAATAATAGAGTCTATACCAATACCTCTTATAGTATTTAAATTAATACCCTTAGATGACTTATTCTCGAAGTCAATAAATCCTATGGTTATTCTGCTAGTATTTTCTGACCCTTCAATGCAAATGTCATCTTTTTCGCATCCAAGAATAATTATTACTAATAAGAAAAGAATATTATGATACCTCTTAATCATGAGATTAAATATTTTCAAAATTACTATATTTATAACAAATCAAAATTCATTTAAATTGATAGAAAAAACCTCAAAAGATTTATCGCAATTTCACCTAGATCTTGAAAAGAAATATGGTGCCCACGATTACCATCCACTTCCAGTTGTTTTAGAAAAGGGTGAGGGTGTATTTATGTGGGATGTAAATGGAAAAAAGTATTATGACTTTCTATCAGCTTATTCAGCTGTTAATCAAGGTCATTGTCATCCCAAATTAGTTAGTTTAATAAAAAATCAAGCAGAGACGCTTACATTAACATCAAGAGCTTTCCATAATAATAAGCTTGGTGAATATATGGAGTTTGCAACAAAGTTATTTGGATTTAATCAGTTACTTCCAATGAATACAGGTGCTGAAGGTGTTGAGACTTCAATTAAATTATCTAGAAAATGGGGATACTTAAAAAAGAAAGTTGATGAGAATCATGCAAAAATTGTTGTTTGTAACAATAATTTTCATGGAAGGACAACAACTGTAATTTCATTTTCTACTGATCCTGGATCTAAAGATTTTTTTGGTCCTCATACACCTGGATTTATTCACATACCTCATGGAGAAATTAGTGCTTTGGAAAATGAATTTAAAAAAGATAAAAATATAGTAGCATTTTTGGTTGAACCTATTCAAGGTGAAGCAGGTGTTAATGTACCTGAACCTGAATACTTAAAAAAAGTCAGAAGCTTATGTTCAGAATATAATGTACTTATGATTGCTGATGAAATTCAGACTGGTCTTGGAAGAACTGGTTCTTTGCTTGCATCTTGTGGTAATTGTAGCTGTGAGTCTTCCTGTGAGCAGCAATCAACTTATGTTAGACCAGATATATTAATTCTTGCAAAAGCATTGAGCGGAGGAACTTATCCTATATCAGCTGTTCTTTGTGACTCTGAAATAATGGAAGTTATTCAGCCTGGCCAACATGGTAGTACTTTCGGTGGAAATCCTTTTGCAGCTAGTATTGCAAAGAAGGCTCTTGAAATAATAATTGATGAAAAATTAGCTCAAAATGCAAGAGTTCTTGGTGAAATATTTAGATCAGAAATGAATAAATATATCAAATCAAGTAAAATAGTTAAACTAGTTAGAGGTAAGGGTTTATTAAATGCAATTGTAATAAACGATTCTGAAGACAGTCAAACTGCTTGGAATATTTGTCTTAAGCTAAGAGATAATGGTTTACTCGCAAAACCTACCCATGGAAATGTAATAAGGTTTGCACCTCCTCTTGTTATAACTGAAGATCAATTGTTTGACTGTATTAGTATCATAACTTCAACAATTAAAGAATTTGAATAAAAGTATATGAAAGTATATTTTGACAATGCAGCAACTACAAAAGTTAGAGATGAGGTCGTTGATGAAATCTCTGATGTTTTAAAAAACTGTTTTGGAAATCCATCTTCTACTCATTCTTATGGAAGATCAGCTAAATCATATATTGAAACATCTAGAAAATCAATTGCTAAAATTTTAAATTGTGAACCAGGAGAAATCATTTTTAATTCAGGTGGCACAGAGTCTGACAACTCAATACTCAAATGTGCTATTAAAGACCTTGGAGTTAAACATGTAATATCATCAAAAATTGAACACCACGCAATAACTCATACTCTTGAAGAAATTGAAAGTAAAGATGTGAAAGTGCATTATGTTAGCCTAAAGGATGAAGGAGAGATCGATATAGAGGACCTTGAGAGTATATTAAAATCAAATAATGAGCCTAAGCTTGTATCGTTGATGTATATAAATAACGAGATAGGTAACATTCTTGATGTAAAATTAGTTTCAGAATTATGTAGAAAACATAATGCTTATTTTCATTCAGATGCAGTTCAAGCTGTTGGGCACTACCCAATTGATTTAAGTTTATTAAATATTGATTTTTTGTCTTCTGCCGGTCATAAATTCCATGGTCCCAAAGGTGTTGGTTTTACATATATAAATAAATCAACAAAAATTAAATCTTTTATTTGTGGTGGTCCTCAAGAGAGGGGACTTAGAGCAGGTACTGAGTCTGTTCATAACATTGTTGGTATGACCAAAGCCCTAGAGATCTCTATTCAAAACTTAGATGAAGAAATTGAGCATGTTAAATCAATCAAAAGGCATATGATTAAAAAACTTAATGATCTTTTTCCCGATATTCACTATAATGGAATGTCTGGAGATCTAGAAAAAAGTACATATACTGTGTTAAATGTTTGCTTTCCTATATCTAATGATAAAGCTTCAATGCTTGATTTTCATCTTGACTTGAAAGGTATAGCATGTTCTAAAGGAAGTGCATGTCAATCAGGTAGTTCAAGTGGATCGCATGTTCTTAACGAAATACAAAATGAAAAGTTCAAGAACCTACCATCTATAAGATTTTCATTCTCACATAATAATTCAATAGAAGAAGTTGATTATTTAATCGAAACCCTTCAAGACTTTATAAATAGCTAGTAATAAATTATAGTGTTATAGGTCTGTTTATTACCTACACCATCCTCAAATTCAATTAATAAATCATTTTCTCCATCTTCAATAACTGAATCAGATAAATCATGGAAAATTAAATTTTGCTTAGGTTCATATTCAAATAATGCCCATTTTCCATTTATATACGCTTTATAGTTTTTAATTCCAGATTTATCATCTTTTATCCTGAGTCTTATTGTTTTATTAGACTTAACGTTTGATTTATTTTTAAAATTTAAAGGTCTAATTTCTGGTAATATAGAATCTCTTGAGATACTATACTTTCCCAATGATGAAGTACTGGCAGTAATATATGAATCATTAATATTTGAACTTATGTAATTAATCTTGTTGTTCACAATTTTACCAATAAAAGTTTGACTTAACCTGAGCGAATCTATATTTTCATCAATAGGTATTTTTAATTTAATTGAAGATCGAAAAGGAGTTATTTCTTCACCTAAATCAATAGTATCATCCTTATAAGATATATTAAGAAGCACATCTTCATAGAACGTATTCTTATTAATTTCAACAACTGATTCCCCATTATTAATAACATATTTTTGATTGGTCAATATTTCAATTCCATTTAACGGTTTATTGGATTTTAGTGAATCAGCGCTTATAATTTTAAATTCAAGATAAGATGAATTGTTGTTCCAATCTGTTACTTTAATATTTACTTTACTATTAGTAATCTCATTAGATTTAATAATACCATTAAAGTCATTTGTTTTTAAAAATGACAAATTAGACCTAGGAGGTGTATAAACCTTTAAAACCCTTCTATTATTTTTAACTAGGGATAAATAATCATACATAAGTTTTTTATAATGATTTTCACTAAACTTAATTCTATCCATACTATAAGAAAACTTCTGAATTGAATCAATTAGAAGTTCAACTTTGTACACACCATTTCTGTTAAATAAGTTTTTGTACTGTATATCATAAATATCTATACCAAATCCTATATCTCCATTAAAGATTATATTATCAGCAACATAAGTTGAATCATTAGTTTTAGATATCCTGATTCTTTTAGGTAAATCTCTAATAAGAGTATTGTTTTCATTAATAGTATATAGGCCTCTAATTATTGGTCTTTCAAGATCTTCATATGTATAATTAAACATCAGAGGATTTAAAGCATCTTGTGAATTAGTATCTCGTATTTCAAAATGTAAATGAGCACCAAATGATCTTCCAGTATTTCCTGAGTAACCTAGTAACTCTCCTCTTTTAACTTGTATTTGATCTTTTTTTGGAAACTTTTTTACTGTGTAAGATTTAGATCTATATTGTTCAGATTTAATATATTTCTCTATCTCTGGGCTAAATTTACTCAAATGAGCATATACAGAGCTATAACCGTTTGGATGAGTTATGTAAACTACCTTTCCATATCCGCTAGGACTAACTTCAATTCTAGAAATATATCCATCTTCTATGCTAAAAATGTTTATTCCTTCACCACCCTTAAAATCAATGCCAGTATGAAATCTAGATCTAAATTCTCCAAATGTTCCCGATAGATTAAATGGGGCATCTATAGGTGGATGAAATTCAACTTCTTGTGAGTGAATAACAATAGATGAAAAAAGAACCAATAATTTGGTTAATAATTTTTGAAAAAACCTCATTCCATTTCAAATTTAAATTAAGATTTTTATAAATTGAAATCATTAAAATAATATTTATCTAATATGCTAGTAAATAACTTAAACTCTTTAAATGAAAAACTCAATAGATTATTAGCAAAACTAAATGAACTAAAAAAGTTAAATCAAGAACTTGAGAGTAAGAATGAATATCTGGTAAAATCAAATAAAGATCTAGAGAATAAAATAAAAGTTATACAAGCAAAGGAGAAACAACTTAAGTTAGTCAATGCTATATCTGACGATAGAGAAAATAAACAATATTTTAAAAATAAAATTGATTATTTAATTCAAGAAATTGACTATTGCATTGACAGAATTTCAGTTTAAAAATTTATGGAAAACAATAATATAAAAATAAAGCTAAATATAGGTGATAGATTATATCCACTTACAGTTGAAAGATCTCAAGAATTCTATTTTAGGGAAGCGGCAAAGCTTATTGAAAAAACTATTAAAAATCTTGAAGAAAACTATTCAGTTAGAGATAAACAGGATCTCTTAGCTATGAGTTGTATTCAATTTGCTGCAAAAAGTCTTCAAAATAAATCCAAGTCAAATGACTCAGATATTGAATTAGAACAAATGGTATTAAAAATGATAAATAATATTGATAATTCAATTTAAACTTCATACATTTAACTTAACCTGTATGAGTGATTTTTGGTAAACTCAACGAGTATTAAATTAAGAAAGGTGAGTTTAAATGCTAAAGCAAGCTATCTTGAATAGATCCTTGAATATTTGATTAGCCTTAATCCTGTTTTTTAGGAGTTTACGCAATCGCACTCTCATACAGGTTTATTTATGTTAAGAGGTTTCCATCCTCATCCCATTTTGCAGTTTCGTTTCTTTTTGATTGGTCAACACACTTCGATATCCATTCGTCATCATATGATACAGAATGTTTTTTTAACACTTCATCGGGTACTCCATCCCATACATTAGGAATGTTCCCTTTATAACCTAGGTCTTTCATTCCTACCTCTGATGTAAACCACCCTGTCACAACAAAGTATCTGTATGTTGCAAAAAAGCTAGCAGCCTCTGAAAGTTCATCGCTAATATTATCTTGATAGGAAATTTTATCAAAAACTGTTTTAATCTCATCCTCTGAACATTCAAGAATGGTTTTATCAAATTCTTTTTGAAATAATTCATCTAAAACAGTTAATCCTTTTCTTAAGACATTTTCTCCATAATTATTATGAGCTGGTGTACTCCAATCTTTTGCAATAAACTCAATCATCTCAACAACTCCTGCATCTTTAATGTCACCAAATTCATTAGGAGGAACAATAATATTTGCAATTTTTTCAATAGTACTTAGCTCATTATCATTAAAAAATACTGAGTTCAAGAATTTCTCATCTCTACTTTTTTCGTAAGCTGTCCTCCCGTATTGGTATTCCCAAACTTTATTGGCTATATTTTCAACTTCTGGAGTTATACAGCTTTCCAGTGTTATTGAAGTTCCAATAGCTGAAAGTAAAATGGTTTTAATGCTATCCCTTCTCTTCATTATATGTTTTGTTTTTTTAACTCTGAAATTATATGCTCAGAAGTTCTCCATGCTAGTGCCATGATTGTCCATGTTGGGTTCTTATCACCTTTAAAAACAAATGGCCCTGCATCTACAACATATACATTATCCACATCATGAAGACGCTCATACTTATCCACAACAGATGTGTTAGGGTTGTCGCCCATTCTCGTTGTTCCAACCTCATGAATTATTGACCCTGGAGTAGAAATACCATAATTTTGATCTTTTCCTGGCTTATCTCCTAATATAATTCCATCCATATTATAAGCTAATTCTTCATAAGTGTCTTGTGCATGTTTTGCCTGTTTTAGTTCAGAATCAGACCAATTGTATTTAAACTTTAATACAGGTATACCAAACTTATCTTTCTTATTATTATCTATTTCACAATAATTATTAACATTAGGTAAAGCACCACCTCTAGTTTCTAAAGAAATTGTTGATCCCCAATATTTTTTTACATCTTTTCTGATTTGATCTCCATATCCACCAACTCTTAACCCAAAGAACTTATTAAAATCATTTGGTATATATCCACCAACTCCAAACTGAGGCATTCCTAAATTTCTATAGGAGGTTTCAATATGATATCCCAGAGGAAAATCGAGTTTTTTATCATGTAACCACCATGGAGTGTAAACATGAGCTCCACCAACTCCATCTTCATTATATGTTTCCCTATTCATAAGTTCAGGGATAAAGATTTGTTTTGAAGTACCAACTGTGTCTTGTAAATATTTCCCTATTAAACCACTACTATTTCCTAGACCATTTGGATGCGCACTGCTTTTTGAATTTAACAGAATTCTTGCACTGCTACATGATGATGCTCCAAGTATTACTAATTTAGACTCTAATCTATATTCCTTACCATTTTTTTTGTTTATGTATGATATTCCAGTTGCCCTTCCATTTTTATCAGTAGTTATTTCTCTAACCATTGAATCAGTATAAAGATCTACAAATCCACCTTTCAGAGAAGGAATAACATAACATGAGCTAGCTGAGAAGTCACCATAGACAGAGCATGATCTTTCACATTGGCCACAGTAGAAGCAAAGACCTCTTTCGTTATTAATTCTTTTTGTAAGTACTGAGAGTCTTGAAGGAATTACATTTATTCCAGCTTTTTTAGCACCCTTGATATAATATAGTTCATGTAGACGTGGTTTTGGAGGTGGAAGAAAAAACCCGTCTGGATCGTTTGGAAGATTTTCTTTTGTGCCAAATACACCAATCAATCTGTCTAATTTATCATAATATGGTTTAATATCTTCATATGAAATTGGCCAATTTTGATCAATACCATAACTATCCTTACACTTAAAATCCTTAGGCCCTAATCTAGATGCAATTCTTCCCCAGTGATTTGTTCTACCTCCAAGCATTCTCGATCTCCACCACATGAAGTTTGTATCTTCCTTGGATGAATAAGGCTCACCATCAACTTTCCAATCTCCATATGACATATGAAAGTCCCCAAATCTTCTTGTAACAGAAGACCCTCTTCTGGGAGATTCCCAAGTCCATTTTAATTGAGTTTGTTGCTTAGGATCTGCAGGATCAAAATATGGTCCAGCTTCAATTAGTGCAATGTTCAAGCCAGCATCAGATAAGATTTTTGTTGCCATACCACCAGCAGCTCCTGAACCTACAATAATAGCATCGTATTTCTTTTTTGTATTCAAAATCTCCATAAACCACTCTAAATTTAATTATTTTTAATTTAAACTCTTAGATAATAATTATAAAATATGATTATTGAAATATGTGCAACATCAATAGAGTCAATTCTAAATGCTCAAAATGCTGGAGCACATAGATTAGAATTATGTCAAAATTACAGCATAGGTGGAGTAAGTCCATCAGAACAATTTCTTCATGGGGCTATAAAAGTTTCATCACTGCCAATAAATGTACTGATAAGGCCCAGAGGAGGTGATTTTATCTTTAATGACCAAGAATATGATCTTATGATTAATAAAATCAACCTGTTTAAAACATATAATGTTAAAGGGTTTGTTATCGGGTTTATGGAAAAAGATAGAAGTTTAAACTCTGATATTTTATCAGAGTTCAGAAAAATCACAAAGGGTTTTGAATTAACATTTCATAGGGCATTTGATTTCCTTAGTAATCAAGAAGAATCTCTTGAATTATTAATAGAAAAAGATTTTAATAGAGTACTATGTTCAGGTCATGAATTAAGTGCAGAAAAAGGGTTAGAAAATCTTATAAATTATAATAAAATTTCAAATGGTAGAATGACAATATTGCCAGGTGGTGGAGTTAACTTAAATAATTTTCAAAAATTTAAAAAATCAGGCTTTAATGAGATTCATTTATCTGCAATAAATCTTAATGATTCACCTCATTCTAATTTTAATATTATTAAAGAAATTGTTAAGTTGAGTAAATAATAAAGTGTTATTTTTGAAAAAAAAATTAATATGGCTTTTGATATTAATGTAATTAAGCGAGTATATTCAGAAATGTCAGTTAAAATCGAAAAAGCTAGAAAGCTTTTAGGAAGACCTATGACATTATCAGAAAAAATTCTTTATTCGCATCTATGGGATGGAAATAATGAAAAAATTTTTAAAAGAGGATCAGATTATGTTGATTTCGGACCAGATAGAGTTACATGTCAAGACGCAACAGCTCAAATGGCTCTTCTTCAATTTATGCAGGCTGGAAAAGAAAAAGTTGCTGTTCCAACTACTGTTCATTGTGATCATTTAATTTCTGCACAATCCGGTGCTCAAAAAGATTTACAAAATGCTAATAAAGTTAGTTCTGAAGTGTTTAATTTTTTGGAATCTGTTTCAAGGAAATATGGAATAGGATTTTGGAAGCCAGGAGCTGGAATTATTCATCAAGTAATACTTGAAAACTATGCTTTTCCAGGAGGTATGATGATAGGTACTGATTCACATACAGTAAATGCTGGAGGACTTGGTATGGTAGCTATTGGAGTAGGTGGCGCTGATGCTGTAGATGTAATGGCTGGAATGCCATGGGAATTAAAGTTTCCAAAATTGATAGGAGTAAAGTTAACTGGTAATCTTAATGGTTGGACTTCAGCTAAGGATGTTATACTGAAAGTTGCAGGAATTTTAACTGTAAAAGGTGGAACAGGTTATATAATAGAGTATTTTGGAGATGGTGCTGAATCCCTCTCGTGTACTGGTAAAGGAACAATTTGTAATATGGGTGCTGAGGTTGGAGCTACAACATCCATTTTTGCCTATGATGATTCAATGGAAAGATATCTTATTTCAACAGACAGGCAAGATGTAGTTGAAGCTGCAAGTATTATCAAACATGAGTTAAGATCTGATGATGAAGTCTATAAAAATCCAGAAAAATATTACGACCAAATCATTGAAATTGATCTAGATAAATTATCTCCTCACATAAATGGACCTTTTACTCCAGATCTAGCCACACCAGTTAGTGAGATGAAGGCTAAAGTTGAATCTGAAGGTTGGCCTAATGAAATTCAATGGGGTTTGATAGGATCTTGTACGAACTCATCTTATGAAGATTTATCAAGAGCTGCATCAATTGCAAAACAAGCTCTAGATAATAAAATAAAAATCAAATCTAAACTTGGAATCAATCCTGGATCTGAACAAGTAAGATTTACAGCTGAAAGAGATGGGATTATTGATATTTTTGAAAAACTTGAAAGTAAAATCTTTACTAATGCATGTGGACCGTGTATTGGTCAATGGAATAGGGAAGGTGAAGATAAATCTGAAAAGAATTCTATAATACATTCTTTTAATAGAAATTTTGCAAAAAGGGCAGATGGTAACCCGAACACTCATGCATTTGTTTCATCTCCTGAAATGGTCATGGCAGTTGCTCTTTCGGGTAAACTTGACTTTAACCCTTTGACAGATAAGCTAATGAATGAGGATGGTGAAGAAATTATTCTCAGCCCACCAATTGGAGATGAGTTACCTTCTAAAGGTTTTGCATGTGAAGATAATGGGTATATTGAGCCTCCTGTTGATGGTAAAGACATAAAGATTATTATTAACCCTGAATCTCAAAGGCTTCAAAAACTTGAACCTTTTCTTCCATGGGATGGAAAAAATATAATGAACGCAAGGCTGCTTATTAAAGCTCACGGTAAGTGTACGACAGATCATATTTCTATGGCAGGTCCATGGTTAAGATTTAGAGGTCACCTTGACAATATATCGGATAACTGCCTAATTGGAGCAGTTAACCACTTCAATATGAAAACTAACAGTGTTAAGAACTTAATCACAGGTGATTACGGTCCTGTTCCTGAGACTCAAAGATTTTATAAGAAAAATGATATTGATACAATTGTTGTAGGAGATCATAATTATGGAGAAGGTTCATCAAGAGAACATGCTGCAATGGAGCCAAGACATCTAGGAATTAAGGTAGTTATTGTTAAATCTTTTGCAAGAATCCATGAGACTAATTTAAAGAAGCAGGGAATGCTTGCACTAACTTTTGACAATGAATCTGATTATGATAAAATACAAGAAGAAGATACTTTTAACTTTATAGATCTGGAGTCATTTTCTCCTGGTAATCAATTAAGTCTAGAAATAGTCCACAAAGATCAATCAAAAGAAATTATAAAACTTAATCACACCTTTAACTCTCAACAAATAGAGTGGTATAAAAATGGTTCCGCGCTAAATTTAATAAAAGCTAATAATTTGTGATGAAAGATTTGAAATATTTAATGTCATATTCAATTGCCTTTATGGCATTTTTAGGTATTTCAATTGGAGGTTTTTATAATTATTTAGCTGTTATTTACACATTTGTTTTCATACCTGTTTTGGAAGTTCTAGTTAAGAGAAGTGATGAAAAATATACAGAGCAAGAAAAAGCTAACAGACTATTAGACCCTTTTTTTGATATTCTTTTGTATTTAAATATTCCGATTGTTTTTGGAATTTTCTTTTTCTCACTCGATAAGTTAATTCTGGCTACTTCAATTTCTGATATTACAGGTATAATTCTATCTGCAAGTATAGTTATGGCTACTAATGGAATTAATGTAGGTCACGAGCTGGGTCACAGAAGGTCATTATTTGCAAGAACCTGCTCAAAACTTCTATACCTTCCATGTCAATATATGCACTTTTACATTGAGCATAACTTTGGTCATCATATAAATGTTGCAACCCCAGAAGATCCTGCTACAGCAAGATATAAGCAAAACCTTTATAGTTTTTGGATAACATCAGTTGTTAGGACATATATAAGTGCTTGGAGAATTCAGTTAAGACTTTTGAAAGTTTCTAAAAGAAGTTTTTTCTCAATTAAAAATGATATGATTTTCTATACATTATTTCAGTTGTTATTTATAGCTCTGATTTATTATTACTTTGGACTTTACATTACTTTGTTATCTGTTTTAATGTCTGTAATTTCATTTCTGTTTTTAGAAACAATCAATTATGTTGAACATTATGGTCTTTTGAGAAAAAAAGAGTCTAATGGAAGATATGAGAGGGTAAAGCCTCATCATTCTTGGAATTCAAATCACACAATCGGAAGAATTGTATTATATGAGCTAACTAGGCACAGTGATCATCACTTTAAATCTTCAAAAAAATATCAAGTACTAGAATCTTTAGATGACTGTCCTCATCTACCATATGGATATCCGACTTCTATATTATTATCACTTATTCCACCAATATGGTTTGGTATAATGAATCCTTTGGTAAGACATCACATGGGATATGCTCATTAATCAATTATGACCAATGTTACAAATATGATAATCCATTGGATTTGAGGTAAAAAGTCCTTGATCGTACCCTTCATACCAGCTACAGTCTAAATATCTTAATCCATCAAATTTTTTCTCAAAAAATCTATTCTTTGATTCAATAAAACCATTGTATGTGTTTGGAAATGGTGAGGAAGGATGCATTATGTCTTCAGGATTTGAGCTATGCCCAAACCTTAAAACATCATGACCAAATTCATGGTACATTAAGCCTAATTTTTCCCATATGTTAATTTCGCTCCAGTATCTGAAAGCAATGCCTACTCTTACTCTTGAGTCATCACAAGAAGTAGCAGCATAGGCTCCATAATCAAGTACTTGACCTGATATAAAAAGTGCATCAGATTCAAATTCATAATAAATATCAACGTCTGTATTTAATTTATCGTAATTAGGACTTCCAAGCATTGAACATTTTGCATCTTCTACAAAAATATCCCAAAATGCGTAAAGGTCATCAGTGTCAAAGTTAGAATTTGTTACTTTACTGAAATCTGCGCAGCTATAAAATATCTCTTCAGGTATTTCCTCATATGTAAGTGAATTTTTAGAGCAGGAAACTAAAAGAATATAAAAAAGGACTACTAGGTGTCTGTAGGGCATGAAATATATTTGATACCTGTAAAGGATCTTTTGAACATTCTATCTTTAGCCTCTATAAAACCATTTATGTCAATATCACTTCTTGTACTTGAAGGATACATTATATCAGCAGGGCTTGAGCTGTGTTCATATTTATATACATCATGACCAAATTCATGATACATAATCCAAAGTCTTTGTAAAAGGTTTTTCTCAGTCCATTCGTTATACAATACACCAACATTAACAATAGCATCATTGCAATATCCAGAGAAAGTAGAGTATGCAATATGATCAGGTGTTACACCTTGTGAAATTTGAGCAGCAGTTCTGTATTCAAAAAAAATGTTTAATTGAGAATGTTGTTCATCAAAATCCTGCCCTCTAGTACACTTGACATCAGCAACAAATTTAACCCAATACTGCATTAAATCGTCTTGGTTTGTTGTTTTTGGATCTAAAACGTCACTATAACTAACACAGCTGTATAATTGTTCAAACTCTTCTTCAATGATCACATCATCTGAGTCTAATTCATTTGATTTAGAGCAAGCTAAAACTAGAATTAAGCTAATACTGATATAAAGAGTTTTATTTAACATAATAAATTTTTTGTAGCGAGAGGGAGATTTGAACTCCCGACCTCCGGGTTATGAATCCGACGCTCTCACCAACTGAGCTACCTCGCCAAATTTAAGAAATGCAAATATATGAAACAAATATCAACATTGTGAAGCTAAAAATCTGTTTATTAACGTAAATACTAACTTTTTTTAATATATTGATTGCAATTTAAATCCAATGAGTCAAAAGAAAGAATTTGTTTTAGAATATGATTTTCAATCATCTCCTCAATTGCTATTCCAATACTTATCGACTCCATCTGGACTCTCAGAATGGTTTTCAGATGATGTAAACTATAGGGGAGAAAAATATACTTTTTTTTGGGGTGAATCAGAGGAGTATGCTAGAGTTTTATCTAAGAAACAAAATGAAAAAATTAGGTTTCAATGGATAAATGGAGAATCTGATGAAGAGGACTATTTTTTTGAATTCAAAATTCAAATGGATGAAATTACTAAAGATGTCTCCTTAATAGTTACTGATTTCTCTGATGAAGAGGAAATTGAAGAAGCAAAGCTATTATGGGATAGTCTTGTTTCAGATTTAAAGCAAGTCTTGGGATCTTCTTAATTTAAAGAAATATCGTCAGGTGAGTTTGACCAAATTTTATATTTATTATCAAGCTCATTAATAATTTTATTCCAACTGTTTTTGTTTCTTAAATCAAAAATATTCTTATCCAGTTTATCAATTACTATCCAGCTATTGCTTTCAATTTCATCATTTAACTGTTCTGTTTCCCAACCAGAATATCCCTGAAAAAAAAGAACATCTTCTAAGTCAATTTTTCCGTCTTCTACTAGGTCTATAATTAGTTGCACATCATTTCCCCAATAGAGGTTTTCATCAACTATAAGACTCTCGTTGTATAAATTATGATTTCTAATGATATAGAATGTGTGTTCTGATACTGGGCCACCGAAGTTGAATTCATACTTTTTGCCAAAGGAATTGTTTTTATTTTTTATTAAAAAAAGACCCCCTGGTCTATTTAAGATAAAGCCAGTATGACCTTCATCAGTTTCATCTACTATTAATATAATAGATTTATAAAATATCATATCACTAAGTAAGCTTGGTGACGAAATTAAAATTTTGCCTTTCATAATAAAAAAAGAGCTTCAAAATGAAGCTCTTTTACACATTTTTTAAATGAATTTAAAACTTAGTTCACTGAGCTTGATAGTTCAGCTCCAGCTTTAAATTTAACAACTTTCTTAGCTGGTATTTTAATTGTTGCACCAGTTTGAGGGTTTCTACCGTCTCTTGCAGCTCTTTGAGAAACTGACCAAGATCCGAAACCAACTAGTGAAACTCTTCCACCACCTTTTAAAGTTGAACCTACACTCCCTAGAAAAGATTCTAGAGCTTTTTTTGCTGATGCTTTAGAAATACCAGCGTCAGCTGCCATAGCATCAATTAATTCTGATTTGTTCATATCACTTAATTTTAATGTTTAAATAAAGATATAGGTTTATGGGTAAGTCCCAATAAATAAGGCCTTAAAACTCAATTTTTGTTAATAAATATGCTGTTTTTGTTGATAATATGCCTGATTCTACTAGTAAACACGGGAATTTTCATCAAACTTATATCCATTAAGAAGATCTTTTACCAACATTTCTTTCTTGTTTTCTAGCTGAATTTTGATACAATTTACAATACCATCTTTTGAATTAATATGTATTTCATCTTTAATAACTAATACTTTTCCAATAGATGATTCTCTAAAATTACTTCTACTAAGTAAACTTGCTTTTAAAATTTTCAGTCTAATCTCTTTGTCTCCATTTTTCAAAGTTGTCCATGATCCAGGTTTAGGCGACAGACCTCTAATCATCCCTAAAATTTTATCAATATTATCATTCCAGTTAATTCTTGTATTTCTTGCATTTAACTTAGGGGCCATATTTAAATCTTTATTTTTATTTTGCTTTTGAATTTTAGCTTTACCGCTAGCAACAATTTTAATCGTCTTTAACAAAACCTCTGAACCAATAACTGACAGTCTATTATATAGACTTTTAAAATCATCATTATCATTAATTAAAATTTCTTGTTTTAGTATAATGTCTCCATGATCAATTTTTTCATTTATAAAAAAGGTTGTAACACCTGTAATTCTCTCATTATTTATTAAAACCCAATTAATTGGTGCTGCTCCTCTATAGTCAGGTAGAAGAGATGCGTGAAGATTGATTGTGCCAAGTGCTGGTATCGAAAATACTTCTTTTGGTAATTTTTTAAATGCAACTACAATAAATAATTCTGCACCTAAAGATGAAATTTCATCTAAAAATTCCTCATTTTTAAGGTTCTCAGGTTGCTTAATTGGAATATTATTATCAGATGAAAACCTTTTAACTTCGCTTTCGTTCATTTTTAACCCTCTTCCTGATTTTTTGTCTGGTGACGTAACAACACATAAAACATCAAAATTGTCATTTATTACTTTTAATGATTTTACTGCAAAATCTGGAGTTCCAAAAAAAATTATTTTTGTTTTTTTCATTGAATATTGTTTATAATAAATTCTACCCTTTCTTTAACACTAATATTTGGAACTTCAACACTTAAGATTGAAGATTCATCATAAATTTGATATATAAATGGAGAAATTTTGATTGCTTCTTCGTATTCTTCAATTCTATTATCATCTTTGGTGTAAATCTCTTTCCAAGATGGAAAAATAAAGACCATATCATACTTATAATTTTTTAGTAATTCTTCCCAATAATCAGTTGATTGGTTTATGGATCTTAAGTATGCAGTTATCTCATGTACACCTCTATCATAAAAAATAATATCATTTTTACATGAAATCTTTAAGGCATCATTGTAATCACTATCTCTCTTAGTAAGGATTTCATTGCTAATTTTAATTGGGTCTAATTTAAAACTTGAGCCCTTTAAACTATAATTTGATAGAATATCTCTAGCAGCCTCATCAAAGCAAACAAAACCTAATTTCTTAAGTTCATTTAAGACAGAGGTTTTTCCTGTACTTGGTCCTCCAGCTAAAACAATTCTTTTATTTTTCTCAATTAACATAACAGACAAATGATTGATTATATTTGCATCACATTACAAAATTAATTGCCTTGTCTAATAAAAGCACTAAAACCGAAGATTTTTATTCAAGATTTAAAGATCAGCTACTTGAATCTCAGGATTGGCCTGGTATATACATATTTAAATTCATTGTTAAAGACAAGAGTGAAGAATATGATCAGTTAAAAAAATATCTAATTAATTACGAAGGAAAAAAATCTTTAAAATCCTCATCAAATAATAAATTTTTGAGCTTGACGTTTGAATACTATGCAGATTCACCTGTTGATGTAATCAATATATATAAGGGTGTAGAGAATATAGATAATATAATTAGCCTTTAGTTTGGTAATTAATTTCTTAAATTGCGAGATATGAATTCATTAGAATATAATACTGAAAGAAAAAAGCTTATTATACCAGAATATGGAAGGCATGTTCATCAAATGGTTGACCAAGCAGTTTTGGTTAAAGATAAAGCAGAGAGGAATAATATGGCAAAAGCTATAATTGGAGTAATGGGTAATCTAAACCCCCATCTAAGAGATGTTCCAGATTTTCAACATAAACTTTGGGCTCAACTATTTATAATGTCAGATTTTCAGCTTGATGTGGATAGTCCGTTTGAAAAACCTTTAGAGGATATCTATAAAAATAGCAAGCCGAATAAACTTAATTATCCGCAAAGTCATCCCAGATATCGTTTTTACGGAAATAATATTAAAAAAATGATTGATATAGCTATTGGATGGGAGGATGGAGATTTAAAAAATAAACTTGTTTTAAATATAGCGAACCACATGAAGAAATGTTTCCTTAATTGGAACAAGGACTCAGTAGAGGATAAAGTTATTGTTGACCATCTATTAGATATGTCTAACGGAGACTTAAAACTTAAAGATTCAGATTTACCTTTGACGGATTCAAGTGAATTTCTTAAAAATAAAATTAAGACCTCAAATCATAAGCAAAATAAAAACAGAAAAAAGACCAAAAGAAGATTTTAATGTCTAGTATTAGAGTTAAAGGCGGTAAAAAATTATCTGGAGAGATAACACCTCAAGGTGCTAAAAATGAAGCTCTTCAAGTAATTTGTGCTGTACTTTTAACTGAGAGTGATGTTGTAATCTCCAACATACCAAATATTATTGATGTAAATAAACTAATAGATATTCTAAAAAATTTGGGTGTAAGTGTTTCAGAAATTGATAAAGGTAAATTTACTTTTAACGCTAAGAACATTGACCTAAATTATTTAAATAGCTCAGGATTTGCTAATGATGCAAAATCTTTGAGAGGTTCGATAATGTTGGTAGGTCCTTTACTATCTAGATTTGGTTCTGCTTCTATCCCTAGACCTGGTGGTGACAAAATTGGTAGGAGAAGATTAGATACTCATTTTGATAATCTCGAAAAACTCGGTGCAGAGCTTAATTATGTGTCAGAAGAAAAAACATATTCAATTGAATCTAAAGTAAGACTTATCGGGACAGAAATACTTCTAGATGAAGCATCTGTTACAGGAACAGCAAATATAATTATGGCCTCTGTTCTTGCTGAAGGAAATACATCTATTTATAATGCTGCATGTGAACCTTATATTCAACAATTATGTTCAATGTTAAATAACATGGGAGCTGATATAACTGGTATTGGTTCTAATTTATTGAGTATTAAAGGAGTTGAAAAATTAAATGGAACAACTCACTCTATTCTACCTGATATGATTGAAATAGGAAGTTGGATTGGGTTAGCAGCGATGACAAGAAGTAAACTTAGAATTAAAAATGTGTCATGGGAAAACCTAGGTCAAATTCCTGATGTTTTCAGAAAACTTGGTATTACAATTCAAAGAGATGGCGATGACATGCTTATACCTGAGCATAAGAACGGATATTCAATTACAAATTATATAGATGGTTCAATACTTACTATATCGGATGCTCCATGGCCAGGGTTTAGCCCTGATTTAATATCGGTAATACTTGTTGTAGCAACCCAAGCTAGAGGAAGTCTGCTGGTACATCAAAAAATGTTTGAAAGTAGATTATTTTTTGTTGATAAATTAATTGATATGGGAGCTAAGATAATTTTGTGTGACCCACATAGAGCTTCTGTCATTGGGCATGATTTTAAATCTTCTTTAAAATCTACTATTATGACATCTCCTGATATTAGAGCAGGAATAGCACTTTTAATTGCTGCTTTATCTGCAAAAGGAGAAAGTATAATTCAAAATGTTGACCAAATAGATAGAGGGTATGAAAATATCGTAAAAAGACTTAAAAAATTAGGGGCTGAAATTGAAAGAATCTAATCTATCTTTTAGATATTTTATTATTTGATATACCTCTCTGTAAATTACATTTAAATCTACCAACACCATTATCTCTTAAAACAGAATGTTTAGTTTTTCTACCAGAGACTCTTTCTCTCCACAACTTAAAGCTGTTTCTTTTTAAATTATTACGCATAAGACTTATCAATTCCTTCTCGTTTATATTAAATTGATTAAAAATAGCTTCAAATGGTGTCCTATCCTCCCATGCCATTTCTATAATTCTATCTATCTCTCTTAAACTAAACTTATTCATTATTTATTTTATTTAAAAAGTTCTCAGCAATTAATAGATGCTTCTCCTTTTTGTTTATATCCATTTTATCAAAAGTATTTACCAGCATTCTTAATCTTGGATTTTTAATAAAAAAATTTCTTTGCTTGTCCATAAATCTCCAAAACAGACCATCCCATATATCACTCCAGTTACCTTTTTTATAATCACTCATTTTAGATATATAATTGCTGCTACTGATGTAGGGTTTTGTAGACATTAATCCTCCATCTGCAAATTGACTCATTCCATATACATTTGGGACCATTACCCAATCAAATGAATCTATAGATACCTCCATGAACCATCTGTAGACTTCATCAGGATCAAACTCACATAATAACATAAAATTTCCTACAATCATTAGTCTCTCTATATGGTGAATATAACCAGTATTACTTACCTTCTTAATAGAGGAGTCCAAAGGTTCTATTCCTGTTGTTCCATCATAGAATGATTTAGGAATTTTACTTTTGAAGCCCCAAAAATTATTGGTTCTTTCAAAACTACCCTTAGCAATATATATACCTCTAATAAATTCCCTCCATCCAATAAGCTGTCTAATAAATCCTTCTGTTGAATTAATTGGAATATCATTTGCTTTCGAGAACTCTATGCTAATATCTAATAAGTCTTTGATATTTATTAGACCTACATTTAGTAAAGGGCTTAAAACACTATGGTTTAAGGTAAGTTCATCTTTGATTATTGCATCTTCATAATCACCAAACTCTAAAAATCTATCGTTTAGAAATTGATTTAACCATTTATTAGCCTCATCATATGTAGCGGGGTAATTAAATAAGCCAAGTGATCCAAAATTATTATTAAAATTCTTCTCAACATATTTTTCAGATTCAATGACATAACTATTTTTTTTTGGATTCTTTATTACTGGGGGGATTTTGTCTTTGGGAAACTTTTTTCTGTTTTGTATATCGTATGTCCATTCTCCGCCCTCTGGTTCACCATTTGAATTTATAAGTATGTTTCTTTTTTTTCTTTCTGCTTTGTAGAATGAAGTTTGAAAAAATTTTTGCTTAGACTCTTTGAAAAAATATTTTAATTCTTCATTAGAATTAATAAATAGCTTTGATTCATGAACTACTAGATCAATGTTTAGCTCTTTAGAAAGTCTTTTTATTCTTCGGTCTAGAAGATAATCAACAGGATCGTAAATCTCAATTTTTTTGTATCCTTCACTACTGATATTTTTAATTAATTCAACAATATTAGACTCGTTTTCATAAGAGTTTATATAACTAACATCTAATCCTTTTTTTACAAGATAGTCTTCATAAAACTTCATGGATGATCTGTGAAATGATATTTTTTGTTTGTGAAAATTATATTGATTGAAGAAAAGATACTCTTCAATAAGAAAAATTTTATAATCAGAGTCAATAAATATGCTTTCCCTGAATAATTGATTAGGAAAAATTATACAACATTTCTTATCCATTTAACCAAGTATTTTCATAATCTTTATTAGGATCATATCTTTCAGATTGAAGTTTAGGATTAAACTTTCTAAATGGCATTGAGTCATTTCCAATACCTGCATTATAAAGCCAATTACCATAATTGCTATGAACATCATAATCAATTAGTAGTGCTTCAAAATATTCTGCACCTATTCTCCAGTCAACCTTCAGCTCTTTTGTTAAATAATTTGCAACATTTTGTCTACCTCTGTTTGACATGAATCCAGTAGATGCAAGTTCTCTCATATTTGCATTTACGAATGTTTCTTTAGTCTCTCCATTTATCCAGCTTTTAATCTTTGAGTCTTCTTGTGACCATTCCTTTTCATTACCATAAATTCCATCTCTGCTAAAAAACTTATTTCGATGTTGCATCGAAACATATTTAAAGAAATCTCTCCAAAGAAGTTCAAAAAACAACCAATAGGTAGATTCATTTTTCTCTACATCATTTTCATATTCCATAAGCTTATTATAAATGTATCTAGATGATAATGATCCATTTGCAAGCCAGGATGAAAATTTTGAACTGTAGTTTTTTCCAAGTAGACCGTTACGAGTATGCTTATACTTAGATACATTTTTTGTCCTAAAAAAATAATCATCAACCCTAGACTTACCAGTAGTTTCACCTCCTTTAAATTTGAAAACTGAATTTTCATTAACTTCAAACTCTTCAAATCCTAAATTATTTAAATTTGGAATATCATAATCAACTTCCAATAGATTATTCTCATTCATTGGCTTAGGAATTGACATTGGACTATTAACCTTTAAGTATTTCTCACATTTTTTTCTAAAATTTGAAAAACCTCTAGGAATGTTTTCATAAATATTTTTAACATCTTCTGGAGAATATAAAAACTGATCAAAATATTTTAGTTTATTTATATTTTTAGGTATAGACTCTTCCTCAATTATTTCATCCCTTGTCCACTCTCTTTGCATATATATTGAATCAACATCATACTTCAAAATATATTGTTCAAATGATTCTTTAATCTCTTTAAAATCAATAATAAGAGAGATATTTAAATGATTCAGGTTTTGCTTAAGGTCTGAAATAGATTCAAGTAAAAACTTAGCTCTGTACTTCTCTGTTTTTTTGAACCCATACTGTGAAAATTTAAAATTATTTGGATCTATATTTACATATCCTATAACTCTATCTGATTGATTGACGGCATAGTAAAGTGCAGAATTATCTTCAATCCTTAAATTGTTTCTAAACCAAACTATACTTGTATTTTTTTTGCTCGACATCTCTTGCTACAATATTTAACTTCAGGCCAATTTTTTTCCCATTTTTTTCGCCAAACAAACTCTAAACCACATGTTAAACATATTTTTTTTGGTAGGTTAGATTTTTTTACACCTCTCATTAATTAGTTTTAACTGAACTCATACCTCCATCAAATGGTATTATCTGTCCAGTCATCCACTTGCTCTCATCAATAAGTAAAAACTTGACTATTTCAGCAATATCTTTTGCTGATCCAATCTCTTTTAGCGGATGTCTATTTCGAGCATTTTCAATCTTAGTTTCTGAATTAAGGAATTTCTCAGACATTGGAGTGTTGAGAATAGAGGGAGCAATAGCATTTACCCTAATCTTTGGTGCAAATTCAGCAGCTAGTGATCTAGTTAACCCTTCAATTGCTCCTTTTGACGCTGAAACAGAACTATGAAATGGCATTCCCAACTTAACTGCAACTGTGCTAAAGAAAACTACACTAGCACTTTCTGAGGATTGAAGCCTTGGTAAAACAGCCTGAAGAATTTTTACACAACCTAGTATGTTGATATTAAAATCATCAATAAAAGTAGACGGTTTTAGACCTTTAAATGGTCTTAAATTAATTGTGCCTGGCAAATAGATGAATCCATCTAGGCTGTCAGGAAGCCAATCCGCATTGTAATCTTCATCCAAGTCTAATTTTTGTGCAGTAATATTTGATCCAGAAAACTTATCTGGATTTCGAGTTGATACAAAAACTTTGTGATCATTCTCTAATTTCATTGATAGCTCATACCCAATTCCAGATGAGCCACCTATTAGTAAGATATTTTTCATTATTTATAATCCCCAAAAATTTTTATTAATTCTAGTTGTCTGTATTTAAAAATACTGTTCAATTTAGAATTAATAAATAGGGAATTTAAAAGCTTTCCTAGAGGACCTAATGGTAATTTATAATGAATTACATCTTCCATAAGAACACCGCCTTTAATCTGTTTGATGAAGTGTTTGTGGTGCCAAAAACTATATGGACCAAACCTTTGCTCATCAATAAAGAATTCATTAGTCTTCACTTGTGTTATTTCAGTTACCCAATTAATTTTAATTCCAAGTAAAGGTTTCACAGTGTATTGAATAATCTGACCTGGATAAGCTTTCTTCTTATCCCAATCAGTAATATTGAAATCCATAGACTTGGGAGTTATTAATTCCAAATTATTCGGCGATGATAAAAAATCCCATGCTTCATTCAAACTTATGGGTAGCTTTTGTGAATATTTTAACTTAAAGACTTCCATTTATAATTTCTATTAATTTGTTTGTTACTTGAGGTACTGGAAGACCCAAAACACTTGTGTAGCTTCCATTAACATTTTCTACTCCTATCATTCCAATCCAATCTTGTATACCATAACTTCCAGCTTTATCGATTGGATTTATAGTTTCAACATAAAAATCAATTTCTTT
>JADHME010000018.1 GCA_016780245.1 Flavobacteriaceae bacterium
ACAGTTAGTCGGTTTAACAGTTAAGGAAGTTAACGAACTTGCTGATATTCTTAAAGATGAATATGGTATCGAACCTGCAGCAGCAGCAGCAGTAGCGGTAGCATCAGGTCCTGCTGCTGGTGGGGATGATTCAGGTGATGCAAAATCAGAATTTGATGTTGTATTAAAATCAGCTGGTGGTTCAAAACTTGCAGTAGTAAAATTGGTTAAGGAGTTAACAGGTCTTGGGCTAAAAGAAGCAAAAGATCTTGTTGACAACACTCCAAGCTCAATCAAAGAAGCAGTATCTAAAGATGATGCTGAAGGACTAAAGAAATCACTTGAAGAAGCTGGAGCCGAGGTTGAACTTAAGTAAATTAAAATAACCTCATTTTAGGCTTTTAGATATATTCTAAAGGCCTATGCTTGTTTGAACTAAACTCTAAACTATGACTAATAATAAACTGAGAACAAATTTTTCAAATTCAAAAAATGCAAATGTTGCAACTGACTTTCTAGATATTCAAATAAAATCATTTCAAGATTTTTTTCAATTAGAAACTAAGTCTGACGAAAGGGTAGAAGAAGGTCTATTTAATACATTCAAGGAAAACTTTCCTATCACTGATGCAAGAAATCAGTTTGTATTAGAGTTTCTTGATTATTTCATTGATCCTCCAAGATACTCTATGCAAGAGTGTATCCAAAGAGGTCTTAGTTATTCTGTTCCTCTTAAAGCCAGATTAAAGCTATACTGTACTGATGCTGAACATGAAGATTTTGAAACAATTGTTCAAGATGTTTTCCTTGGCTCTATTCCATATATGACACCTAGTGGAACATTTATTATTAATGGGGCTGAAAGAGTAGTTGTATCTCAACTTCACAGATCTCCAGGAGTATTTTTTGGACAATCTTTCCACGCAAATGGAACCAAACTGTACTCTGCTAGAGTAATTCCTTTTAAAGGATCATGGATTGAATTTGCTACAGATATCAATAGTGTCATGTATGCATACATAGATAGGAAGAAAAAGTTACCAGTTACAACTTTATTCAGAGCTATTGGTTACCAAGGAGATAAAGAAATTCTTGAAATATTTGATCTTGCAGAAGAAATAAAGGTTACTAAAGCCGGTTTAAAGAAAGCTTTAAATAGAAAGCTGGCAGCAAGAGTTCTTAGGACATGGCATGAAGATTTTGTAGATGAAGATACTGGAGAGGTGATATCAATAGAGAGAAATGAGATTATTTTAGACAGAGATACTGTAATTGAGCAAGAGCATATCGAACAAATTTTAGATGCCGATGTTAAAACTATTCTTATACATAAAGAAGATTCTCAAAACTCTGATTATGCCATAATTTATAACACTCTTCAAAAAGATCAAACAAATACTGAGAAAGAGGCTGTTGAATATATTTATAGACAACTTAGAAATGCTGAGCCACCTGATGAAGAGACTGCTAGAGGAATTATTGACAAGCTATTCTTTTCTGACCAAAGATATAATCTTGGAGAAGTAGGTAGATATAGAATGAATAAGAAGCTTAATCTAGATGTGGATATGGAAGAAAGAACATTAACGCGTCATGATATTACTACAATTATTAAATATTTGATTGAGCTTATCAATTCAAAGGCTGAAATTGATGATATTGATCACCTATCTAATAGAAGAGTAAGAACTGTAGGTGAACAACTATCTTCTCAGTTTGGTGTTGGTTTAGCAAGGATGGCAAGAACTATTAGAGAGAGAATGAATGTTAGAGATAATGAAGTATTTACTCCAATTGATCTTATTAATGCCAAAACATTATCCTCAGTAATTAATACATTTTTTGGTACTAATCAATTATCTCAGTTTATGGATCAAACTAATCCTCTTGCTGAGTTAACTCATAAGAGACGTCTGTCTGCACTTGGTCCAGGTGGTCTTTCAAGAGAAAGAGCAGGATTTGAGGTTAGAGATGTTCACTATACACATTATGGAAGACTATGTCCAATAGAAACACCTGAAGGTCCAAATATTGGTCTTATTTCTTCTCTATCAGTTTATGCAAGAGTAAATAATCTAGGATTTATTGAAACACCATATAGAGAAGTTAAAGATGGTAAAATTGATTTGAAAAATGTAACATATTTAACTGCAGAGGAAGAAGAGAATAAACTTATAGCACAAGCAAATATTGATTATGATAAATCTGGTAAAATTACTACAGAGAAGGTTATTGCTAGAGATCAAGCAGATTTTCCAGTAGTAACACCAGATAATATTAACTACACTGATGTTGCACCAAATCAAATTGCTTCAATATCTGCCTCATTAATTCCTTTCCTTGAGCATGACGATGCTAACCGAGCATTGATGGGATCTAATATGATGCGTCAAGCAGTTCCGCTTTTGAGACCAGAGTCTCCGATAGTAGGGACTGGTTTGGAAAAATCTGTTGCATCTGATTCAAGAGTACTTGTAAATGCCGAAAGAGATGGTGTTATTGATTACGTTGATTCAAACAAAATAGTTATTAAATATAATTTAACTAAAGAAGAGAAGTTATTAAGCTTTGATGAAGATAGTAAAGTGTATGATTTAATAAAGTTTCAAAAAACTAACCAAGGAACATGTATAAACCTAAAACCTATCGTTGTTAAAGGTGATCAAGTTTCTAAAGGTCAAGTTCTGTGTGAAGGATATGCCACTCAAGATGGAGAATTAGCTCTAGGTAGAAACCTTAAAGTTGCATTTATGCCTTGGAAGGGATATAACTTTGAGGATGCAATTGTAATCTCTGAAAAAGTAGTTCGAGATGATGTATTTACTTCAATTCACATTGATGAATACGCTATTGATGTAAGAGATACTAAGCTTGGAACTGAAGAACTTACTGATGATATTCCAAATGTGAGTGAAGAAGCTACTAAAGAATTAGATGAAAATGGAATGATTAGAGTTGGTGCTGACGTTAAGCCTGGAGATATTTTAATTGGAAAGATTACTCCAAAAGGTGAATCTGATCCAACACCTGAAGAAAAACTGCTTAGAGCAATCTTTGGTGATAAGGCAGGAGATGTTAAAGATGCATCTCTTAAAGCACCTCCATCATTAAATGGAATTGTAATTGATAAAAAATTATTTGTTAGATCATTTAAAGATAAAAAAAGAAGATCTCAAGACAAAGTTGATCTTGAGTTATTAGAAACTAAGTATGAAAAGATTCTAGATGATCATAGACTAAAACTAGTAGAAAAACTTTCGTCACTAGTTAATGGCAAGACTTGTCAGGGAGTATTTAATGATTTAGGTGAAGAAGTTCTTCCTAAGGGAAAGAAATTTACTACTAAAATGTTATCAAGTGTTGAAGACTATACTCATTTAACTAAAGGAGTATGGACAACATCTGATGATACCAATAATCTTATTTCATCACTCCTACATAACTTTAGAATTAAGGAAAATGACATTCAAGGTTCCTTGAGAAGAGAAAAGTTTACTATTAGTGTAGGTGATGAACTTCCTCCAGGAATTATAAAACTAGCCAAAGTATACATCGCTAAGAAAAGAAAGTTAAAAGTAGGTGATAAAATGGCAGGAAGGCATGGAAATAAAGGAATTGTTGCAAGAATTGTTAGACAAGAGGATATGCCATTTTTAGAAGATGGAACACCTGTTGACATTGTTTTAAATCCTCTAGGTGTACCATCAAGAATGAACATTGGTCAAATTTATGAAACCGTATTAGGATGGGCTGGACAAAATCTTGGTAGAAAATTCTCTACACCAATTTTTGACGGGGCAACATTAGATGAAATTAATGAGCTTACTGATCAGGCTGGTGTTCCAAGATATGGGCACACATATCTTTACGATGGAGGTACTGGTGAAAAATTTGATCAACCCGCGACTGTAGGTGTAATTTACATGTTAAAACTTGGTCATATGGTTGATGATAAAATGCATTCTAGATCAATTGGACCATATAGTTTGATAACTCAACAACCATTAGGAGGTAAAGCTCAATTTGGTGGTCAAAGATTTGGTGAGATGGAGGTATGGGCTCTTGAGGCTTATGGTGCTTCTAGTGCTCTCCAAGAAATACTTACGGTAAAATCTGATGATGTTATTGGAAGAGCCAAAACATACGAATCTATTGTTAAAGGTGAGAACCTTCCTGAAGCTGGTCTTCCAGAGTCATTTAATGTATTAATGCATGAACTAAAAGGTCTTGGACTAGATATTAGATTAGAAGAAAAATAAATAAAGGTTAAAAAATGTCAAAAAATAACGAATTAATTACTCAAAAAAGATTTAATACTATCTCAATTGGTTTAGCATCCCCTGAAGTTATATTAGGTAACTCTAGAGGTGAAGTTCTTAAACCAGAAACTATAAATTATAGGACTCACAAACCTGAGAGAGATGGTCTATTCTGTGAAAGAATTTTTGGACCTGTTAAAGATTATGAATGTGCCTGTGGAAAATACAAAAGAATTAGATATAAAGGTATTGTTTGTGATAGATGTGGAGTTGAAGTAACTGAGAAAAAGGTAAGAAGAGATAGAGTTGGACATATCAATTTGGTTGTTCCTGTTGCTCATATTTGGTATTTTAAGTCTCTTCCTAACAAGATTGGTTATCTTCTCGGTCTTCCTTCAAAAAAACTTGATATGATAATTTACTACGAGAGATATGTAGTGATTCAGCCAGGTGAAGCAAAAAATGCTGAAGGTGAGCCTGTAAATAAGATGGACTTTTTAACAGAAGAGGAGTATCTAGCAATAATGGAAACACTTCCTGCAGATAATCAATTTCTTGAGGACTCAGATGAAAGAAAGTTTATTGCAAAAATGGGTGCAGAATGTTTAATCGAGCTACTTTCAAGAATTGATTTAGAGGAGTTGTCATATGAGCTAAGACACAAAGCTAATAACGAGACTTCAAAGCAAAGAAAAACTGAAGCATTAAAAAGATTACAAGTTGTTGAGTCTTTTAGAGAGGGTAATGAAAGAAAAGAAAATTTACCTGAATGGATGGTTGTTAAAGTTATACCAGTTATACCTCCAGAGTTGAGACCTCTAGTTCCTCTTGACGGTGGTAGATTTGCTACTTCAGATCTTAATGATTTATATAGAAGAGTAATTATTAGAAATAACAGATTAAAAAGGTTAGTTGAAATAAAAGCTCCTGAAGTTATTCTAAGAAATGAAAAAAGGATGCTTCAAGAATCAGTTGATTCATTGTTTGATAATACTAGAAAATCATCTGCAGTTAAAACAGAATCAAATAGGCCACTTAAGTCTCTATCAGATTCTTTGAAAGGAAAGCAAGGTAGATTTAGACAAAACTTATTAGGTAAAAGAGTAGATTATTCTGCAAGATCAGTAATTGTTGTTGGACCTGAGTTAAAACTATATGAGTGTGGACTTCCTAAAGATATGGCTGCTGAATTATATAAACCTTTTATAATTAGAAAACTTATTGAAAGAGGTATTGTTAAAACTGTTAAGTCTGCCAAAAAAATAATAGATAGAAGAGAGCCTATTGTATGGGATATTTTAGAAAATGTTCTTAAAGGTCACCCTGTCATGTTAAATAGAGCACCGACTCTACACAGACTTGGTATTCAAGCTTTCCAGCCAAAATTAATTGAAGGAAAAGCAATTCAATTGCATCCTTTGACATGTACTGCTTTTAATGCTGACTTTGATGGTGATCAGATGGCAGTTCACCTTCCTCTTGGGCCAGAGGCTATTTTAGAAGCACAACTTTTAATGCTTGGATCTCATAATATTCTAAATCCAGCTAATGGTTCTCCTATTACTGTTCCTTCCCAGGATATGGTTTTAGGACTTTATTATATGACAAAATCAAGAAAGTCATCTGAAAATCTAAAACTAAAAGGTGAAGGTTCTATTTATTTTTCAGCTGAAGAAGTTAATATGGCATACAACGAGAAAAAAGTTGACTTGAATGCAATTATTAAATGTAGAATCAAAACTTCTGATTTAGAGGATTCTTATGAGATAATAGAAACTACACCGGGAAGAATATTTTTTAATGAGGTTGTGCCAGAAAAAGCGGGATTTTTTAATGAAGTTTTGACTAAAAAGAACCTAAGAGAAATCATTGGAAAAATTCTTCAAACTACTAGTGTTCCTGAGACTGCAGATTTTCTAGATAAAATTAAAGATCTAGGATATACATTTGCTTTTAAAGGAGGACTTTCTTTTAGTCTAGGTGATATAATAATTCCTCAACAAAAGCAAAATCTTATAGATGATGCAAACAATCAGGTTGATGGTATTATGAGTAATTATAATATGGGTCTAATCACTAACAACGAAAGATATAATCAAGTAATTGATGTTTGGACCTCAGCAAACGCAACCTTAACTGAACTTGCAATGAAGCAAATAAGTGAGGATCAACAAGGATTTAACTCTGTATATATGATGCTTGACTCAGGTGCGAGAGGATCAAAAGAGCAAATTAGACAGCTTACGGGAATGAGAGGATTAATGGCAAAGCCAAAAAAATCTAATGTCGGTGGAGGTGAGATTATTGAAAATCCTATCATATCTAACTTCAAAGAAGGTCTTTCGATTTTAGAATACTTTATTTCTACTCATGGAGCAAGAAAAGGTCTTGCAGATACTGCACTTAAAACTGCGGATGCAGGTTATTTAACTAGAAGACTAGTAGATGTTTCACAAGATGTTATTGTAAATGAATTTGATTGTGGAACACTTAGAGGGATTGAGGTAACTGCCTTAAAGAAAAATGAAGAAGTCGTAGAGACTTTAGGTGAAAGAATTTTAGGAAGGGTTGCCCTTAATGATATTGTAGACCCATCTTCAAATGAAGTTCTTTTAGAAGGTGGAAAGTTAATTGATGAAGAAGCTGTTACTAAGATTGAAGATACATTAATAACTTCAGTTGAAGTTAGATCTCCATTAACCTGTGAAACCAAAAAGGGTATTTGTGTAAGTTGTTATGGAAGAAATCTAGCTTCTGGAAAGGCTGTTCAAATTGGTGAGGCAGTTGGAGTTGTGGCAGCTCAATCTATTGGTGAACCTGGAACACAATTAACTTTAAGAACCTTCCATGTTGGAGGGGTAGCAGGAAATATTTCTGAAGAAAACTCATTAATTTCAAAATTCGATGGAACTGCAGAAATTGAAGATTTAAAACTAGTTAAGTCTAAAGATAGCGATGGTAACAGCACTAACATAGTTATTTCTCGTACTACTGAGATTAAAATTCTTGACTCAAAAACTAAAAATGTTCTTACTACAAATAATATTCCTTATGGTTCTTACCTAAATATTAAGAACGGTCAAAAAGTATCCAAAGGTGATATTATATGTCAATGGGATCCATTTAATGGTGTTATTGTATCAGAATTTGCTGGTAAAATTGTTTATGAGAATATTGAAGTTGGTAAAACTTACCAAGTTGAAATTGATGAACAAACTGGATTTAAAGAAAAGGTAATAACTGATTCTAGAGATAAAAAGCTTATCCCAACACTTTTGATTCAAGATAAAAAAGGTGTGACTTTAAGATCATATAACTTACCAGTTGGAGCTAATATTATAGTTGACGAAGATGAGTCCATTGAAAAAGGAAAGATTCTAGTTAAAATACCAAGAAAATCATCTAAATCAGGTGATATTACGGGTGGTCTTCCACGTGTAACAGAACTATTTGAAGCTAGAAATCCTTCAAATCCAGCCGTAGTTTCTGAAATTGATGGTGTAGTCTCATTTGGTAAAATTAAAAGAGGAAATAGGGAAATAATTGTTGAATCAAAATTTGGCGATATCAGAAAGTATTTAGTTAAGCTTTCTAATCAGATTCTTGTTCAAGAAAATGACTTTATTAAAGCTGGTTTGCCTCTTTCAGATGGTTCAATTACTCCTAATGATATACTTAACATTAAAGGTCCATCTGCAGTTCAGCAGTACCTTGTAAACGAAGTTCAAGAAGTTTATAGACTTCAAGGTGTTAAGATTAATGACAAGCATTTTGAGGTAGTTGTTAGACAAATGATGAGAAAAGTTAAGATTATCGACCCAGGTGATACATTATTCCTAGAAGATCAACTAACATATAAAGATGAATTTATTTCTGAAAATGATAAACTCTATGGTATGAAAGTTATTCAAGAATCTGGTGAAAGTGAGAATCTAAAAGTTGGACAACTTGTCTCAGCTAGACAACTTCGTGATGAAAATTCAATGCTTAAAAGAGATGATAAGAATCTTGTTGAGGCTAGAGATGCAAAACCAGCAACTGCTTCAACTCAGCTTCAGGGTATAACAAGAGCATCACTACAAACGAAGTCATTTATATCTGCAGCATCTTTCCAAGAAACAACTAAAGTTTTAAATGAAGCTGCTGTCAACGGTAAAAATGATTCGCTTGAAGGTCTTAAAGAAAATGTTATCGTAGGACATAAAATTCCAGCAGGTACTGGTATGAGAAAGTACGATGATATTATTGTAGGTCCAAAAGATGAGTATAATAGTTTGCTTATTGATAAAGAAGAAGAGTTGAATTATTAATTTAACTATATGTCAAAAGAAAATGTAATTCTTGTTGATGAAAAAGACAATCAAGTTGGATTAATTCCAAAACTTGAGGCGCATCAAAAAGGACTTCTCCATAGAGCTTTCTCTATATTCATTTTCAATTCTGATTATAAGCTTCTACTTCAAAAAAGAGCCTCTTCCAAATATCATTCAGGTGGACTATGGACAAACACATGTTGTAGTCATCCAAGAGATGGAGAAGATACAATTGATGCTGCAAATCGAAGACTTTATGAAGAAATGGGAATAAAAACAAGTCTCAGAAAAGTTTTTGATTTTATTTATAAAGCTGATCTAGATAATAATCTAACAGAAAATGAATTTGATCATGTATTTTATGGTGTCTATAATGATGATCCAGTTTTAAATATAGAAGAAGCAGATGACTTTAAGTGGATTGATATGGAAACACTTAAAAATGACATTGATAATAATGCAAATCAATACACAGTATGGTTTAAAATAGCTTTTGATTATTTTTATAATTATTTAAAAAAATGAAAGTTACAGTAAGTAGAAAAGCTCATTTTAATGCAGCTCATAAATTATATAGACCTGATTGGACAGATGAAAAAAATGATGAAGTTTTTGGGAAATGTGCAAATAAAAACTTTCACGGTCATAATTATGAGTTAATTGTTAGTCTAACTGGAGAAATTGATAAAGAAACTGGCTACGTATATGATCTTGGTAAATTAAAGGGTATAATAAAATCAGAAGTTGAAGATTATTTAGATCACAAAAATCTAAATCTGGATGTCGATGATTTTAAAAATTTAAACCCATCTGCTGAAAACATAGCAGTATTGATCTATAACAGATTAATTAAATACTTTGACGACTCATTTAAGTTAAAAATCACTTTGTATGAGACTCCAAGAAATTTCGTTGAGTATAGCGGCTAATCTAATGTTAATGTCTGTAGAATTTTACCGTATTTAGAGTTTTTTATTTTTACAGGTAAAGTATCATATAGCTTTAAAAGTAATTCCCAGTTAGCGTCAGGTATTTGACTTACAGCTATATATGGTGATATTTCATACTCAGAATTTGTTATAGAAAAATTTAAAGAGTATAAGTATTTTCTTCTAACTAAGTTTTCTAATTGTTGGTTAACTGAATCAATTCTTTCTTGGTTATTATCAATTTGAGCTTGATAAAATATTTCTAATAAGTCTAAATTTTGAAGATTATACTTTCTTATAATAGTTAAATATTCACCTAATAATTCGCTATTCTTTGAGCCGGAGATTTCATAACTAGAATCGAATGTTTGAAGCCTAGTATTTATATTTATTTCACCAGTATTACCAAAAAAAGTTATGATATCATTTAATGAATCACCATCATACTTATCTAGATATAAATAATATATATCAGGCTCTTCTATTTCAGTGTCTAAAATAAATTCACTATTGCCATTAATGTTAATTGAATCTAGATTTACAATAATTGAATCTTGTTGTTGCTGAAGATAAATTGTTCCTTTTTTAAGTCCATCAATATTTCCTGTTACAATCATTTTATTTTTATTTGAGCTACAGCTTGATAAAAAGATTAGAAGAGTTAAAAAGTATATTTTCTTCATTTTAAATATTAATCCAATAGGTTAGTTTTAAGTTTATTGACCTTAGTTGAGGTGTTATTGAATTTTTTGTAAAATAATTATCATTATATACCAAATATAAGTCAGATAATGGTGCAAATCTCCATTGAAGTCTTGAATTTATTCCTAAGTTCTCAGATTGTGAGGAAAACTGAATATAAGTTGTCCAAAAAGTTTTTTTAGTAAAAGTAAATTCAAATTTAGGCGTTATAAGCCATATATCTCTGCTAGGATAAGGGTCTGGTAACTTAATTGAATCATAATTTAATCTAAGTGATACATTAAAAATGGGTTGTTTCCTAAAACTTAAATTATTCTGTATTGAAAACTTTGTTCCATTATAAAATGAGCCATAAGAAATATTAGACCTAGTATTAAATAAATTTCTGCTAGGAGACCTATAAGAAATTACATACTGTGTATAGTCATAGTATTTGTTTGCTGGAAGAGGAGTACTATTTTCAGTTCTTGTGGGATCAAAAGGGTAATACAAAAAGTCTTTGGTTTTTCTTTGTTGAAATGATAGTTCACTTTGATTTAAATACTTAATATCAAGAGAAGTATAATGGATATTACCCTCATATTTTTGATCTAAAGTTGTTCTAAAAACCCATGCTGCATAATGACCAAATTCAATATTTAAGATTTTGGGATTTTTAGGATAAATCCTAAATCTATAATTAGGTTCAAACTTATACATTCCATATCTTCTGTAATACCCAAGATCAGATCTAAAATCATCTCCAACATATGCAGAATAAAACATGAAGAAATGTTTTCTTGAATTTTTTGATATCATTAAACCGGTCGTTAAATCCTTCTCATTTTTTTCTTTATCTGAAGTAAATGATTTATGCAAAAAAGCTTTACCTGCCCAATCCCCATTATTTGACGCTAAGTTATATTCAGCCCCTAAAACTCTATTAAATCTATTTGAATCATCTACAAAGTCATATTTTTTTGTGTTTTCCCTATTTAAAAAGAATAAAGAAATATTTGATCTTGAAAACACTTTTTTTCTAAATGTCAATAGGCTATTATTGTTTTGAGCAATTTCATTCTCTAAATCTTCATCAGTTAATACATTTAAAAACCCTATTCTTGTATCATCGTTAATTTTACCACTAAGTCTTACACCAGCTAAAATTTTATTTTCAATAATGTTACCATTTTTGTCTTGAGCTACTCCGATTCTCCTAGAGAAAAACGGTTGTGCGTCTCTTCCAGTACCAAAATCACTAAACAAATCTGAATTTTGAGTAAAAAATTGTCTTTTCTCAGGTAATTTAATTTCCCACTTAGTTGTATTCACGATTTGATCATCTACTTCCACTTGAGAAAAATCAGGATTTATTGTTGCATCTAGATTTAATGAGTTTGCTATAGGAATTTTGAAGTCAACTCCATAATCAAAGTAGTCTAAAGAAGAACTATTTTGAAAATCCTTTCCACTCAGTGTATTTATATAAGGTATAACTGTGAATGGCTTTTTAGAATTCCCTAATGGTTTTTCAAAATTCAAATCCCCCATAAATGCTAAATTTCCTATACTTTGATTTTGGGGAATATTTATCCAAGTAGAATGTTCAAGTGATTGTGTGTCACTTCTATACATATTGAATCTCCATTTATTTGTACCATTAATAAAATATAGTTGATCAAATGGAATTTTAATCTCCGTTAAAAAATAATCATCGTATAGCTTAGACTCAACATACCAAATTGCATCCCATGAAGAATTTCTATCTGTTCTATAGTCTCTGTTTCCCCCTGACACTAATACATCTCCTTTTAATCCAATATGATTAGTTTGAAATTGAAAAGCATTTGTAGCGTCATTGAAAGTATCAAAGATTAATTGAACATAATCTGCACTAGCTGTATTAAAATCTCTCTTAAGTGAATAAACAGTAAACTTTTTTTCTTTAGTAAATGATTTTACTAAAAAATATAAATTATCATCATCAAAAACAGCTTTGAATTCAGTTTGTTTTAATGCTTGGACGGTGTCTGCAGGTCTCCATTGCCAGAAATCAGTTCCAACATTAGCTGTCTTCCAAACATCTTCAGATTCAATTCCGTCTATATCAATACTTGAATTTATATACTTAACAGTATACTCCTGAGCAAAAAGACTATTACTCATGCAAAATAATATTGATAGAAGGATTTTTCTCAATTGAATATTAAAATTATCTGTACTCATATAAAACCAGGTACTATGTTATGCAAAGTACTCAATTATTTTTTAATCCACCAAATAAAAATAATTAGAGTATTATATTTGACCTAAGTTTTTAATCATAGTTTATGAGATTAATTGTTTTTTTTATTGCTAGCATATTATCAATAACAAACTGGGGATCTACTGGTCACAGGGCTTTAGCTGAAGTTGCATCATTTTATTTAACTGAGAATGCTAAGAATAAAATAAATGAAATCCTAGATGGAGAAACAATTGTCACCGCATCTATGTATGCAGATGATATTAAATCAGATAGTAGATACGATGAATATTACAATTGGCATTTTATAAACATGGAATTAGATGAGGACTATGAAGATACTGTTCCCTCAGAAAAAGGAGATGTTTTCATTGCAATAAATAAATGTATTGATATCCTTGAGAGTGATTCAGTAACAGATTCAGAAAAATCATTTTACTTGAAACTACTTATCCATTTTTTAGGAGATCTTCATCAACCAATGCACATTGGTAGGTATGAAGATAGGGGCGGGAATAGAGTATATGTAAAATGGTTTGGAAGAAATTCAAATTTACATAGAGTATGGGATTCTGAGATGATAAATGGATATAACATGAGCTATAGTGAACTTGCTAAAAACTTACCTACTCCTGATAAACTTGAAATAGAATTTGAACGAGATGATTTAATCGGTTGGGTCAATGAAATACATTCTTACACAAGAAAGATTTACAATGGTGTTTCAATTGATGATAATCTAGGATATGAATATCAGTATGAAAACTTTCAAACTGTAAGAGATCTAATTTTAAAAGGAGGTTTAAGATTAGCCGCAGTTCTTAATTACCTATTTGATTAAATCTATACTTCTATTAATAAATTCAGTAAGATCCTTACCAGTAAGATTATTCTGAGAAAGTTTTGCTAAATCAATTGATTGTTTTATCAAACTGTTTCTCTTTTTTTCAGTTCTAGTATTTAAAATTTTACCAACTAATTCATGATTTGTATTTACAATCAATGAATACATGTCTGGTAAATTACCCATTGCTCCCCCACCTGTTTGCTGCATTTCCTTCATTCTTCTCATAAATTCAGGTTGAGCAAGCATAAAAGGCATACTATTGCTGTCTAAGGCCTCTAACTGAACAGTATATTTTTCATTTTCAACTGCAGTCTCAATCATTGGTTTTAATTTCTCTTTTTCTTCATCAGTCAACTTTGAAATTACTTCCTCATCCTTCTTTATCAAGTTCTCTAAAGTATCAGAATCAACTCTAGAATATTTAATTTTTTCTTTCTTTGATTCAAGTTTCTGCATTAAATGAGGAATTATGGGAGAATCTAAAAGAAGAACTTCATAACCTTTTTCTTTTGCAGACTCAATGTAAGTGTACTGCTCATCTTTATTTTGAGCGTAAAGAATAATCAAATTTCCATCTTTATCTGTTTGAAGCTTTTTAATTTTTTTCTCTAATTCTTCGTAGGTAAAATATTTATCATCAACTGTTGGATAAAGGTTAAATGATTCTGCTTTATCATAAAACTTATCTTCAGTGAGCATACCATATTCAATTACAACTTTTATATCATTCCATTTACTTTCTAGATTCTCTCTTTCATTTTTAAATATTGAGTTTAATTTATCTGCAACTTTTCTAGTAATATAATTAGTAATCTTTTTTACAGATGCATCAGACTGAAGATAGCTCCTTGATACATTAAGTGGTATATCAGGAGAATCTATCACACCCTTTAGAAGCCCTAAAAATTCAGGTACAATACCTTCAACGTTATCGGTAACAAATACTTGATTTTGGTATAGTTGAATTCTGTCTTTTTGTAGATTAAGATCATTTGATATTTTAGGAAAATATAAAATACCTGTAAGGTTAAAAGGATAATCTACATTTAAATGAATATGAAATAATGGTTCTTCAAATTGATAAGGGTAAAGCTCTCTGTAAAATTGCTTATAGTCTTCATCTTTGAGATCTGCAGGAGGCTTAGTCCATGCAGGATTAGGATTATTTATTATATTATCGATAGTTACTTTTTCTTCTTTTTCGCCTTCTATTCCAGGAATTGTCTCTTCCTTTGTTCCAAACTTAATTGGGTGAGGCATAAACTTATTATACTTATTAAGTAACTCTGAAATCTTACTTTCCTCAAGATAATCTTTAGAATCCTTAGATATATGTAAAATTATCTCTGTACCCCTTTCTTTTTTCTCACATTTCTTTAGGCTATATTCTGGTGACCCATCACATATCCAGTGAGCAGCTGGCTCATCCTTATATGATTTTGTAATAATTTCAACTTTATCTGAGACCATGAATGAAGAGTAAAAACCAAGTCCAAAATGTCCGATTATACCTGTGTCTTTTGAAGTTTCTTTATATTTTTCGAGAAATTCTTCAGCTCCTGAAAAAGCCACATCGTTTATGTATTTTTTAACTTCATCTGAAGTCATTCCTACACCATTGTCAATAATGTAAAGTTTTTTTGCCTTTTTGTCAATTTTTAATTCAACACCAAGATCACCAATCTCACCTTTAACTTCTCCAATACTTGATAAATGTTGAATTTTAGTTAATGCATCTGTTGCATTTGAAATAAGCTCTCTTAAAAATATTTCTTGATCACTGTATAGAAACTTTTTTATAAGTGGGAATATATTCTCAACTGAAACATTAATTTTTCCTTTTGCCATAACTTTTTTAATTAATATTTATCAAAAAAAATACCAATTTTTTTTTATGACATTTTGGCATTATTTTCTAATTAAGTAAAGTCCAACAAAATTAAGGAGACCATTGAAAGGCAAAAGCTCATATCCTATTGAATAACCTCCAAGCATTTCCTTAGGAAGATTTCCAATTACTATAATTATAATAATATTGATAATTACAACAATAAATACCTTTTTGTCATCTATTTTATACTTAGTAAATATCCCAAAAGCAAAAAGACCTAGAAGAGGCCCATAGGTGTATTGAGCAACTGTTAATAGAGAATCAATCACATTTTTATCCAATACATATCTGTAGATTATAACAACTATGATTAAGAGTATGCTCATCAATACATGAATAATCTTTCTAGTTTTTATAGATGATTCTTTAGAGCTATCGATTTTTAATATATCAACACAGAATGAAGTAGTTAAGGATGTTAAAGCACTATCTGCACTACTATATGCAGCAGCAATAAGCCCTAAAATAAATACAATTCCTAAAAATTCTCCTAATCCTGACCTTAAAGCAATTTCTGGAAATAATAAATCTGTCCTTGGTGAGTTATCAAGTAAGGGAATGCTAACTCCGTTTTGATTTGCATAAATAAATAATAATGCACCTAAAACAATAAATAAAAATGTAACTGCGGTAAGAATAAAGCTAAATACTATCATATTCTTTTTTGCCTCATTAATGTTCTTACAAGTCAAATTCTTTTGCATCATGTCCTGATCTAATCCAGTCATACATATAGTAATGAAGGCCCCGCCAATTATTGATTTTAGGAAATAACTACGATCCATGAAGCTATCAGTAACAAAGATTTTACTGTATTCATTAAATTCTGAGGATGATAAAAAATCATTAAAGGTCCAGCCTATGTTATCATTTATATAATATATTGATAGTATCACAGCCAGTATCATCAATGTAGTTTGAATTGTATCAGTCCAAACAATTGTCTTTATGCCACCTCTTCTAGTGTATAGCCAAATTAGTAGAATTGATATGATAACAGTAATTTCAAATGGAATTCCAAGATCATTAAAAACAAATTCTTGAAGAACAATTGCAACGAGGAATAATCTAAAAGAAGCACCTAATATTCTTGAAATCAAAAATGAAATAGAACCTACATAATGGGAATTTTTACCAAATCTTGATAGTAAATACTCATATATAGATGTTAATCCAAGCTTGTAATATAATGGCAATAAAATATTAGCTACAATTAAATATCCAATTAAATAACCAATAACTACTTGAAAATAAGTAAATTGAGAGTCACCAACCCATCCTGGGACTGATATAAATGTTACTCCAGAAAGAGATGCCCCTACCATCCCAAATGCAACTACTGCCCAATTAGAGCTTCTTTTTGCATTGAAAAAAACATCATTATTATCTTCTTTTCCTGTAAAGTAAGAAATGGCAGTTAGGACCACAAAGTAGGATATAATTGCAATTAAAATTATTTGTGGAGATAACATTTTGTAAATATACAAAAGAACTTACATGAATATTTCTAAATTTGTTCAATGGAATTTCCTTCTAAACTTCTTGAGGATTTAGTGTATAATATTTCCCAATTATCTGGAATTGGAAAAAGGTCAGCGTTAAGAATTGCTCTTGAAATTTTAAGAAAACCAAAAGAATATTCGAGAGATCTTTCAGAGAGTATTTATGATTTTAAAACCCAAATTAAATTTTGTTCACAGTGTCATAATATATCTGATAAAGATGTTTGTGATATCTGCCTAAATCCTTCAAGAGATCAGTCATTAGTTTGCATAGTTGAAGATATTAGAGACGTAATTGCAATAGAAAACACTAACCTATATAAGGGAGTTTACCATGTACTTGGTGGTGTGATTTCTCCAATTGAGGGAATAGGCCCTGAGGATCTTAACATTTCAACTCTCGAAAAAAAAATATCTGAAAAAAATATAGTTGAGGTCATTTTTGCACTTAGTGCTACTATTGAGGCAGATACCACAAGCTTTTATATTTTTAAAACTTTGAAAAACCTTGATGTTAAAGTATCTGTTCTTGCCAGAGGAATCCCTGTTGGTGACCAACTTGAATATACTGATGAAGTTACATTGGCAAGAAGTATTCAGAATAGACTCCCTTATGAAAGTAATCTTACAAATCATTAATCATTAATATTGTAAATTTGCAAATACTTAAGTAATGGGAAAATATCTATTAAAACTCCCAAAAATGGGAGAGAGTATTGCTGAGGCTACTATAACTAAATGGTTGAAAGAGGTTGGAGATATAGTTGAAGCTGACGAATCAATTGTTGAGATTGCCACAGATAAAGTAGATTCAGATGTCCCTTCTGAATTTAAAGGAAAGTTAATTAACAAGAATTTTGAGGTTAATGATATTGTAAAAGTTGGTGATACAATAGCAGAGATAGAAACCGATTCAATTGACAATGATGATGAAGTGATAGATAATTCTCCAAAAAAACAAGAAGATATTTTAGTTGAAAACGAGAATTTAGAAGAGGTAGAATCTAATATTCCTGAAATGGAAATACCTTCAATTAAACTGCTTGATGATTCAAAAAAGATTGAATCTGATAATGAAATAAGTAAAAGTGATAGATTTTATTCACCATTAGTAAAAAGTATCGCTAAAAAGGAAAATATAAGTTTAAAGCAACTAGATCAGATATCTGGGTCAGGAAAAGATGGCAGAGTAACCAAACAGGATATATTAAATTATATAAAAGGTGATATAAAATCTGGAATTAATAATGATAGTTATGCACCAACACAATCCTCACTTGGTGATCAAATTATAGAACTAGACAGGATGGGTAAGATAATTTTCAACCATATGTCAGATTCTAAGAAAATATCTGCACATGTCCAATCATTTGTTGAGGTTGATGTATCAAACGTTTGGGACTGGAGAGAAAAATATAAAACATCATTTCAAGAAAATGAAGGACAGAAGCTTACATTCACTCCTATATTCATTAGCGCAGTAGTCAAGTCATTGAAAGATTTTCCAATTTTAAACAGTTCTGTAGTTGATGATAAAATTGTTATTAAAAGATCAATAAATATCGGAATGGCAACTGCTGTGGATAATGGTAATTTAATTGTTCCAGTTATAAAAAATGCAGATCATCTGAACCTAAAAGGACTCACAATAGCCGTTAATGATCTTTCAAAAAGGGCTAGGTCAAATTCATTAAAACCTGAGGAAATTTCAGATGGCACATATACCGTTACAAATGTTGGTAATTTTGGATCAATAATGGGTACACCGATTATAAATCAGCCACAGGTTGGTATAATTGCAATAGGAGTAATAAGAAAGCTTCCATCTGTAATAGAAACTGATAAAGGAGATTTTGTTGGAATTAGAAAAAAACTAATACTCTCACATACGTATGACCATAGAATTATTAATGGATCAATAGGAGGGAGCTTTGTAAAAAGAGTTGCTGAATATCTTGAAGAATGGGATATGAATCAAACAATCTAAAATGAAAATAAACCTAGATAGACCAATTTGTTTTTTTGATCTTGAAACAACTGGTGCTAAAGTTGGTAAAGATAGAATTGTTGAAATAGCAATTCTTAAAGTAGATGTTGATAAATCTGAGTCACAGAAGGTTTGGAGAATAAATCCTGAAATGGAGATCTCATTCCAGGCTACTAATGTTCACGGTATAACAAATGAAATGGTTAAGGATGAGCCAAATTTTAAGCATTATGCAAAAGAAATTTATGAGTTTATCAAAGGATGTGACTTAGCTGGATTTAATTCAATTAAATTTGATGTCCCAATACTTGTAGAGGAGCTAATTAGGGCAGAAATAGAATTTGATTTTACAAAAATTAAATTAATTGATAGTCAAGTAATATATCATAAGAAGGAACCAAGAAATCTTACGGCAGCTTTAAAGTTTTATTGTGATAAAGATCTAGAAAATGCTCATTCGGCAATGGATGACACAATAGCAACATATGAAGTTTTTAAAGCTCAAATAGAAAAATATGATGATCTTAAACCAAATATTGATTTCCTGAGTGAGTTCACAAAGAGAAATGATAATTTAGATTTTGCAGGAAAAATAAGGATAGACTCTGATAATGATGCAGTATTTGCTTTTGGTAAATATACTGGTCAAAAAGTTGTTGATGTATTTAAAACTGATACAGGTTATTATTCATGGATAATGAATGGCGATTTCCCTGAGTATACAAAGAAAATTTTTACACAATTAAAACTTAGTTTATTAAATTCAAAATAAAGTGAAAATAATTTGCATAGGAAGAAATTATTCTGATCATATAAAAGAACTATCTAATGAAAGACCAAAAGAACCTGTTGTTTTTATTAAACCAGATTCTTCAATAATAGCTAAAAATCAAAACTTTATAATACCCGCGTTTTCAGATGAGATACATCATGAGGTTGAATTAGTTGTAAAGATTAATAAAGTTGGTAAATATATAGATAAATCATTCTCAAATAAGTACTATAATCAAATTGGCCTAGGAATTGATTTTACCGCGAGAGATATACAGAATAAACTAAAAGAAAAAGGTCATCCTTGGGAAAAGTCCAAGGCTTTTGATAACTCATGTATGGTAGGAGATTTTATTAATGTTGAAGAAATTGAAAATATCTCAAATATAAATTTTGAGCTCAAAAAAAATAGTAGCATTGTTCAATCAGGTAATTCTTCTAATATGCTGTGGAAAATAGATGAGATTATTTCATATGTCTCTCAATATTTTACATTAAAGATTGGTGATTTGATCTTTACTGGAACGCCATCTGGAGTCTCCAAAGTGATAAGTGGGGATTTTCTAGAAGGGTTTATTAATTCCAAAAAAATGTTTTCACTAAAAATTAAATAACAATGATTAAAGAGATTTTTAATTTTTTAGATAAAACAAATAAAACAATTTCATTTGCAGAAAGTTGTACTGGTGGGGCCTTATCATCTTCTTTAACAATGATACCTGGTGCTTCTAAAGTTTTTCTTGGTTCAGTAGTTAGTTACAGTACTTATTCCAAACAAAAATTATTAAATATTGACAAATCGGATTTAGATAAATACTCTCCTGTAAGTGAAAGAGTTGCACTAACTATGGCTGAGAATGTGAAAAAACAATTTAAATCTGACTACTCTATTTCTATTACTGGTAATGCTGGACCTTCAACTGATGGGCAAAAATCAAAAGTTGGTGATTGCTTTATAGCTATTTCATCAGAAAATGAAATTTTCTGTGAAAAATTTAATATAAATCAGTCAAGAGAAGATTTTATTGAGACAGTTAAAAATATCTCATTTCAACTGTTCTATGATAAAATTATTATACAATAATTATTTTTTTTTTAAAGTTAAATACATTAGTTTTGCACGTCATAAAATTTAGTACGTCATGTCTAAAACTTGCGAAATTACTGGAAAGAAAGTCATGTTTGGAAACAATGTTTCAAAGTCTCTAAACAGAACTAAAAGAAGGTTTGATGTAAATCTTATTAAGAAACGTTTTTTTATTCCAGATGAGAATAAGTGGATAACACTTAAAATCTCTGCTTCTGCTTTAAAGACTATAAATAAGAAAGGTATTTCTGAAGTTTTGAAAGAGGCAAGAAAACAAGGAAAAATTAAGTAATCATGGCAAAAAAGGGTAATAGAGTTCAGGTAATTTTAGAGTGTACAGAACACAAAGATTCTGGTATGTCTGGTACTTCTAGATATATTACTACTAAAAACAAAAAGAATTCTCCAGATAGACTTGAAATTAAAAAATTCAATCCTATTTTGAAGAAGATGACTGTTCACAAAGAAATTAAATAAGATGGCAAAAAAAGCTGTTGCTAGTTTACAAACTGGCTCGAAAAAACTTACGAAAGCAATTAGAATGATCAAAAAAGATGGTTCTGATTCATATTCCTTTTATGAAAAAATATTACCTCAAGATTTAGTTAATGATTGGCTTGCTGGAAAACCAATTGTAAAAGAACAACCTAAACCTGAAGAGCCAGCTGCAGAAGAAGCGAAGGCTGAAGAGCCAGCTGCAGAAGAAGTGAAGGCTGAAGAGCCAGCTGCAGAAGAAGCGAAGGCTGAAGAGCCAGCTGCAGAAGAAGCGAAGGCTGAAGAGCCAGCTGCAGACGATAAACCTGAATAATTCAGATTTCTCCCGACTTTTCTCAACTTACCTATACAGAAAATAAAGCTTTGATGTATTCTTAATTCAACGCACCAATACCAATACTCCAAAGTTCCTTATTATATTCGGGAATATTGACTTGATTTATTTGATCTATTTCTTTTTTTAGTTCAACCCACTTTTCATCATGAGACTTAAGTGACTTAAGAATTCCTTCACTTACATTTGGTATATCTCCTTTTATTTCATCAATAATAAAAAGATAATCTGCTAAAAATTTATTTGGAAAATTCTCTACATCATCATATGCTTTAGACATTCTCTGCATCATTTTTTTATCCCAGTTATCCATCAATTCAAGTAATTTTTTACCTTTTTCCTTAACTTCTGGATTTTCATCTAATTCTTTCATAATAACACTTAACTTATCTAAAAGTTCTTTATTGCTATTTATATAATTAGCCATTTCATTAAAGTTACTTTCCATATGAGTAGCATATTTATCAAGATCTAAATAGTCCTGATCAGAAACACTAAAATTGGGATTCTTTAAAATTTTAAACTCAGAATTATATGATGTTTCCCCAACTTCTAATGTTAACGTATATTTTCCTGGAATAGCCTTATGTCCTCTAAAGCTACCTTCAATATATGCATAAGGGACTCCACTTAAAGAAGAATGTCTAGAATCCCAGACAAATCTATTCAATCCAGATTTATTTGATAATACAGGTTCTCTTGAAGGTCCTCCGTTATATGAAATAAAACTATTGTCAGGTTCACTAGTAATTTCCCTTA
>JADHME010000019.1 GCA_016780245.1 Flavobacteriaceae bacterium
GGATTCTTTTTTGATAAAGGCATTATATAGAAGTTTTATTTCTTATCACAATTGAATCAAGCTGAGACTTAATTAAAACTATATCACTAAAGTACTTCTTTTTTAGTGATTCATTGATTGGTTTAGCTTCTGGGAGTTTCTGTTTAAATGGGTCAACTTCAACTCCATTTTTTCTAAACCTGTAACATACATGAGGACCAGAGGTATTTCCTGTCATCCCAACAAAACCTATAACATCTCCCTGTTCAACAAATTGTCCAACTTTGACATTTGCTTTTTGCATATGTAGATACTGAGTAGTGTATGTGTTATTATGTTTAACTTTCACATACCTGCCGTTAGCCCTTGTGTAGCTTACTTCAGTTATAGTTCCATTAGCAGTTGATAATATAGGGGTTCCAACAGGAGCCGCAAAGTCAGTTCCCTTATGTGGTCTTACTCTATTGCCATATAATGCAATTCTTCTTCTAAGATTATACCTTGATGAAATTCTGCCAAATTTTATTGGTGACTGAAGAAAAGCTCTTCTTAAATTTTTAGCATCTTGATCTAAATACTCGACAATTCCTTTTATAGAGTCTGTTTCATATTCAAAGGCATACTGTTCTTTCCCTTTGTGAAGGAAATAGGCAGCTTTAACTTTAGTAATCGCTACTGGAATTGTATCATCAACAAATGCTTGAGTATATATTACTTTAAATTTATCCCCTTTATCAAGTCTAAAAAAATCAATTGTCCATGCATAAATATCAGATAAATAATAAGTCAATAAGGGATCTTTGCCCTGCTCTTCAAGAGTTAAATACAATGAATTATCAATAGTTCCAGATGCTGATAAATCTTTATAGCTTCTTGGTTTTGAAAAAGTCTTACCATATACACTATCCCTAAGTTGAATAAATGAATATCCTTCAATTGTTGGGTGATACACGAATGCCTTAAGCTTTCTTATTGAATCATTTGTAAAAACTAACGTATATGGCTTACCTAATTGAAGTTTTCTAAAGCTAACATCATCTTTTGTTTTTTCAATTGCTTGGTATATTTCTGGATAGTCAACGCCCTCATCTTCAAGTATGTCGCCAAATGTGTCACCTCTTTTTACTTTTCTTTCTTCAAAAACATGTTTACTTTGATCATAGCCATATTTATATGTTATAGGGTACTCCTTAATTTGTTTATTCTCTTCTGAGCTGCAAGACAGTAAACTAACAACAATTAATAATGCAAATAATTTTCTCATTAATTTTCAATCACAATTTCTAGAGGATTAGCAATACCTGTAAATTTTTCTAAGTCAGCTTTTATTGAACCTACTAAGAGGTTTGCTTGAACTCTTATAGGAATTCTGTTTTTATCATTTGTTAACCAAATAGTAATACTTCCCTCACCTTTAAAAATCCTACTCCTACTTGTTGTCGGCATAAACTTTAAGCATTCAATTTTACCAAATTTTGTATTAATTATATCCTTACCTAAATATTTTAAAGGCAATTCTCTATTTTTTGAATCATAGAACATGTTAATTGTAAATGGTTCTCCAACACTTACTTTTTCCTCAGAAAAATTTTTCCTTAAGTAATATAATGAAGAAATTAAGTCTTGAACATTTTCTTCTGTACTAATTGTCTCGACAGTTTCATTTTTTATATCATTAACTGTGGCATTTTGAAGCTCTGGATTGAACTTTACTTCCAAATTTTTTGTGTATCCACCCTCATAAATGTTTCTTTTAAAAAAGTATGGCGTGACAACTGTATCATCAAAGTAGCTGCTGTAATAATCTTCAACCTTAAAAAAAAGTCTTGCTAAACCAATGGTTTTTCCATATCCAGATGCTAATAAAAAGTCTTTACCATCTAATTTTTCATTAGTTAATTTAAGTGATGCATAGCTAGCATTGAAAATTCCATAGTGTACAATATACTCTAGATTTTCTCCTGCTTTAAAAGGCTTTGAATCAGAAAGAATATTCTGTCCATAAGTTACATATATGCTTAATAGGAAAACTTGAAGATATATGGCAATAATTTTTATCATCTATTTTTCAAAATTAACTAAAATTAATTTTTTAATTGATTAAAAATGGATCTACCTCTAGAGCTTCCCAGTAATGCAATTAAATCTTTTTCACTTGCACTCTTCAATCTTTTGAATGATTTATATTTCTTTAATAGCTTATCTTTTAAAATTGGGCCAACTCCTTGAAGATCATCAATTCCTGATTTGAGGGCACTTTTACTTCTCCTATCTCTATGAAAGTTTATAGCAAACCTATGGGCCTCATTTCTTAATTGTTGAATTAATTTTAAAGTTTCTGATTTCTTGTCAATATATAATGGAAGCTTGTCACCTGGTTTAAAAATTTCCTCAAGCTTTTTTGCAATTCCTATTATAGATATTTCATTGTCTAAATTTAATTTTTTTAAAATGTTTAAACCTGAAGATAATTGCCCTTTACCACCGTCAACTATTATTAAATTTGGCAAAGATTGTTTCTCATTCACTAGTCTACTCAATCTTCTATAAATTACTTCTTCCATTGATGCAAAATCATCTGGACCTTCAACATTTTTTATTTTATATTGACGATAGTCCTTTTTGGAAGGCTTTCCATTTTTAAAAACCACACATGATGCAACTGGATTTGTTCCCATCAAATTGGAATTATCAAAACACTCAATATGAATAGGTTTTTCAGACAGTTTTAAATCCATTTTAGCCTGTTCCATAATTCTATTAACATGTGCCTCTGGATCTACAATTTTAATTTGCTTTAATTTGTCAATTCTATAAAACTTTGCATTACGCAATGATAGATCTATAAGACTCTTTTTCTCTCCCTTTTTAGGAACTTGAACTTTAATTTTCTCACCAAGATTTATTCTAAATGGTAGAAAAATTTCCTTTGAGCTTGATAGGAACCTTTCTCTTAGCTCAATAATACTTAGCTGTAGTATTTGTTTATCTGACTCATTAAGTTTTTTTCTAATTTCCAGAGTATGTGACCTTACAATTGAGCCATATGAAACCTGTATGAAATTCACATAAGCATAAGACTCATCTGATATTATAGTAAAGACATCTACATCACTAATTTTTGGACTAACTATAGTTGACCTAGATTGATAATTTTTTAGTGATTCAAGCTTTTCTTTAATTTTTTGAGCTTTTTCGAACTCAAGACTATTTGAGAAATCAATCATTCTGTCTTCTAGTCTTTTCAAAGATGCCTTAAAATCACCTTTAATAATATCCCTTATTCCCTTTAAGTTTTTTTCATAATCATTAACCTTTACTTTACCAACACATGGACCCTCACAGTTTTCTAGGTGGTACTCTAGACAAAGCTTAAACTTTTTATTATCTATGTTTTCTTTAGTTAATTTATAGTTACATGTTCTAAGAGGATAAATCTCCTTAATTATCTCAAGTAGAGTAATTACAGTCTTAACATTTCTATATGGACCATAGTACTCGGATCCGTCGCGAATAGCTTTTCTTGTATAAAAAACCCTTGGGAAAGGCTCTTTTTTTATGCATAACCAAGGATATGATTTATCATCTTTAAGAAGAACATTATACTTTGGTTTATATTTTTTGATTAAGTTATTTTCTAGAAGAAGTGCATCCATTTCAGTATCAACAATTATCCTCTCAATTTTCTCAATACTTTTGACAAGAAGCTTTAACTTATTGGTGTCATGTGATTTGGTGAAATAAGATGAAACTCTTTTCTTGAGATTTTTAGCTTTACCTATATATATAATCTCATTGTCCTTATCAAAGAATTGATAAACTCCTGGTTCTTCTGGTAGAGACTTAGCTTTTATATATACCTTACTTTCTTTCACTGTAACAAAATTAAACCTATTTTTAGTTTAAATAATATTAAGTGATAACTGCAGACAAAACTTTTTTAAGATCTCATTATAAGAAGAAAAGACTTTCCTTAACAAAACAAGAAGTTGATCATTTAAGTCATAGAGTTTGTAAACAATTAGATAAACTTAACATTTGGAAATTAAAACACTATCATATTTTTATTTCAATTTCAAAATATAATGAACTAGACACATCTTCTATAATTAATAAATTAAAGTCAGAACAAAAAATTATAATAGTTCCAAAAATCTCAAATAATGAACTTGTTCATGTTGCAATAAATGATGAAACTGAATTTAGTTTAAATGAGTACGGCATAAAAGAACCTAATGATGGCAATCAATTTATAATTGAGAATTTAGATATAATATTTATTCCACTTCTAGCTTTTGATATAGATGGTCATAGGGTAGGATATGGAAAGGGCTATTATGATAGATTCCTTATGCTAACCAATAATAGCACTTTAAAAATAGGACTTTCATTCTTTGATCCTATTAATAAAATCCAAGATATTGATCATAATGATGTTAAACTAGATTATTGTGTTACACCAAAACAAATACATAAGTTTAATAACCTTTAGACCTTATTATTAAATATTAATAATAGAAGTACTCCTGTACTTATATATGAGTCCGCAAAATTGAAAACATACTCAAAAAATGTATATTCTTGACCACCAATTACAGGAAGCCACTCTGGCCAAATCCAGGTTGCTAGAGGAAACTGAATCATATCCACTACACTTCCATAAAATAGAGGAGCATATCCAACCTCAGGAAATAAAGTCGCTACTTGACCATAGCTTGAAGAAAAGATAACACCGTAAAATACTGAGTCAATAAGATTACCAATTGCACCAGCTAATATTAAACACAGACAAAAAATTAATAATTGAGAAGCTCTCTTCTTAATCATATTCCTTAACCAAACACTTAGACCAATACAAGCGACAATTCTAAATAATGTTAAGATCAATTTTGCAGTATCATCATCAAGAAAAGGTAATAATGTATTCAATCTAGTACCCATGGCCATACCCTTATTCTCAATAAATAATAGTTTAAAAAATCCAATATCAATTATAGGAAGTTCACCAAAAATTGTGAGGGGATAGTTTAATTTAATATAAAATTTAACTACTTGATCTAAAAATATCAAAGCTAAAATCAGAACTAATGATTTTTTAGCATCAATATTTTTAATCAAAGGAATCAAGTTTTCAATTTTTAGTTTTGGATATTTTTTGCTTCTATACTAAGTGTTGCGTGAGGAACTATTTTAAGTCTTTTCTTATTGATTAGCTTACCAGTAACTCTACATATACCATATGTCTTATTCTCAATTCTAACTAGGGCATTTTTTAAATCCCTAATAAATTTTTCTTGCCTCAAGGCTAGCTGAGTGTTAGCTTCCTTTGACATTGTTTCAGATCCTTCCTCAAATGATTTAAAGGTAGGAGATGTATCGTCAGTTCCATTATTGCTATCGTTCATATATGCACTCTTAAGTAAATCTAAATCAACTTGTGCCTTTTCAATTTTTTCGTTAATTATTTTTCTAAAGCTTTCTAATTCTTTATCTGAATATCTATTTTTTGAACTTTTACTCATTTTAAATTTTGTTTATAGTTATCACAGTTTTAATATCGTCAAACTCTAATGTCTCGCCTTCATCATCAAAATTCTCGCTAAAATATAATTTATTTGCCAATGTTTCACCTTTGATATAGTCTAAATTTGACTTAATAGCATTTTCCAATTTTTCCGACTTTTTGATGTTAATCTCAATTTTGTCGGTTACCTCTAAACCTTTACTCTTTCTTATATTTTGAATCCTATTAACAAGCTCTCTAGCAATACCCTCATTTATAAGATTTTCATCTAGTTTAAGATCTAAAGCAATAGTTGTTCCATCACCGCTTGCCACTGATAATCCCTCTATGTCTTTATAGTTTATTTCAACATCGCCTAAATCAATTGTAACATTAGTATCTTTAATCATAAAATTTGCCTTTCCTTCTCTTTCTAAATCTTCAATTTGCTCTTGAGAGAAGCCTTTGATCATATTAGAAACATCATTAATTATTGATCCATATCTTGGTCCTAAAATTTTGAAATTAGGCTTAAGCTCCTTAACAAGCAATGAATCTTTACTATCTAAAAATTCAATAGATTTTACATTAATTTCAGATAATATTTGAGCCTTAGCATTTTCAATGTCATTTCTTTCATTTTTATTCTTAACAGGGACAATGATCTTATTAAGTGGCTGTCTTACCTTTAACTTTTCTTTTTTTCTAATTGATAGAGCAAGTGAACAAATATTTCTTACTTGATTTATTTTCTTTTCCAACTCTACTTTAATTAAACCTTCATCTGAAGCAGGAAATTCAGATAAATGAACTGATTCATGGTCCTCTTTTCTAGTAACGGTGTTAATACATTGATAAATATATTCTGAGTAAAAAGGAGCAATTGGTGAAATAAGTTTACTTAAAGAGGATAAGCACTCATAAAGAGTCTGATATGCAGAAATTTTATCATTATTATATTCACCCTTCCAGAACCTTCTTCTCGATAATCTAACATACCAATTACTTAATTTTTCTTGAACAAAATCACTAATTTCTCTTGAGGCAGGGGTCAACTCATAATCATTGTAATAATTATCTACTCTTTTTATTAAAGAGTTCAATTCTGAGATTACCCATTGATCTAATTCTGATCTTTTTTCAAAAGCTATTACATCTTCTTTATATGAAAAATTATCGATATTGGCATAAAGACTAAAAAAACTGTATACGTTATGTAATGTGCCAAAAAACTTTCTTTTAACCTCAGCCACACCGTCCTGATCAAACTTTAAATTATCCCATGGATTTGAGTTTGAAATCATATACCACCTAACTGCATCGGCACCATATTCATCTATCATTTTAAATGGATCTACTGCATTACCCAGTCTCTTAGACATTTTCTGTCCATTTTTATCGAGAACTAAACCATTTGATACAACGTTTTTATATGAAATTGAGTCAAACACTAAAGTTGAAATAGCGTGAAGAGTATAAAACCATCCTCTTGTTTGATCAACACCCTCTGCAATGAAATCAGCTGGAAAATTAATTTTATTATCAATTAAATCTTTGTTCTCAAAAGGATAATGAAATTGGGCATAAGGCATTGATCCTGAATCAAACCAAACATCAATAATATCTTTTTCCCTTTTCATTGGCTTCCCTTTACTTGACGTAAGAGTTATTTCATCGACAATATCCTTATGAAGATCTATATTTAAATAATTCTCATCTGACATATTACCAATTTCAAAATCAGAATAAGGATTAGATAACATATGACCATTTTTTACTGAAGCTTCAATTTCATTAATAAGCTCTTCTGCTGAACCAAGCACTTTGATTTCTTCATTTTCTTCATCAGTCCAAATTGGCAGAGGAATTCCCCAAAATCTTGATCTTGAAAGATTCCAATCATTAGCAGTTTTTAACCAGTTTCCAAATCTACCCTCACCAGTTGATTTAGGTTTCCAATTAATTTCCTGATTTAATTCAAACATTCTGTTTGATAGGCTATCCATTTTTATAAACCAAGATTCCATTGGATAGTAAAGAACTGGCTTGTCAGTTCTCCAACAATGAGGATAAGAGTGTGAATATTTCTCTACTTTAAATGCTCGATTTATTTCTTTAAGTCTAATAGCTATCTCAACATCAACAGATTTTTCTGGGATAGAGTCTGATTCATAATATTCATTTTTTACATATTTGCCACTTAATAAACCAATTCCGTCAATGAATTTTCCTTTAAGATCAACAAGTGGAACTTTAATGCCATTTTTATCTAAAACTTGTAATGGTGGAACTTCAGGTTTTGCCGATTTGGCAGCCTTATAGTCATCTGCTCCAAACGTTGGAGCTGTATGTACAATTCCTGTTCCGTCATCAGTAGTAACAAAATCTCCACTAATTACTCTAAATGCATTTTCTGGATTATCCAATGGAAGAGGAGATTCTTCCCAAATTCTTTCATATCTGATGTTTTCAAGATTTTTACCAGATATTTCATGGCATATTAAATAGGGTATATTGGGCTTTTCAGTGTCATATAAGTCTAATTCTTTCTCAGTTTTTACCTCATAAAAAATCTTAGAAAAAATCTTATCAATTAGTTTAGTAGCTATTACAACAGTTACTAACTCTTTAGTGTATTGATTATATGTTTTAACAAAAGAATATTTAATCTTCCTACCAATAGTTAATGCTGTGTTTGAAGGGAGTGTCCATGGTGTAGTAGTCCAAGCAAGAAAATAAAATGGATATAGATTAATTAACTCATTTGGGAGACCTTCTTTTATAGACTTAAACTGAGCCACAACAGATGTATCACTAATATCTCTATATGCACCAGGCTGATTAAGCTCATGTGAGCTTAAACCTGATCCAGCGGCAGGTGAATAGGGCTGAACGGTATAACCTTTGTATATCAAATTCTTATTGTAAATGTCTTTTATAATCCACCATACTGATTCCATATATTTAGATTCAAATGTTACATAAGGATCAGACATATCAATCCAATAACCCATCTCTTTTGTTAAAGATTCCCAGTCGGAAGTATATTTCATAACCGCTTCTTTACATGCTCTATTATAATCCGACACACTAATCTTATTACCAATATCATCTTTTGAAACACCTAGTTCCTTCTCTACACCTAATTCAACAGGAAGTCCGTGGGTGTCCCATCCAGCTTTTCTCTTAACGTTAAATCCTTTGATAGTCTTATATCTACAAAAAGCATCCTTTATAGTTCTTGCCATTACATGGTGAATTCCAGGTTTGCCGTTTGCAGAAGGAGGACCTTCAAAAAACACAAAGCTTTCTCTGTTATTTCTGTTGGATGATTTGTTAAAGACATCATTTTTAGCCCAAAAATCTTCAATCTCTTTTGCAATTGAACTAAGTGAAAATGTTTTTGATTCTTTAAATCCCATTAGACCTAGAATTAAAGGCGAAATTAATGATTTTAGATCAAAATAAAGTTAATTAGGGACTTTATAATTTTAGATTTAAACCTGCTTGGAAAGATCTACCAGGTGCAGAAATTCCAGATGCAAATGTTCTATAATGAATATCAAAAATATTTGTAATACCAAGTCTTAATGTGGAATTTGGAGATATATTTAAACTTGTATAAATTGAAAAATCTGACCAACTAGGTGTTCCTAGGAAGCCTTTTAAACCATCTTGACCAATTATATAAGGTGTTTCATCAAGACCATCTTCTCCTCCTATACTATATTCTGAAGGATCTTTTGAATCACTAAATTTATATACAGCCTTAATTGTTAAATCATTTTTAAAGTAGTCCAATGAAAGTGATCCGAATAGAGGTGATATTGAAGGAAGCGGTCCATAAGTTTCATTATTATCCCCTTTAGTATATGTTAAGCTATAATCAATTTTTAAACTTCTACTTAGATTATTAAAGCCATCAATTGAGAACCCATGAATGAACCTATTCCCCAAATTCTTATTAGCAATTGTAATTACTTCTTCATTATTATAGATAATTGTAGATGTATCAGGAGTAGTAATGTCGGAGTAAACTATATATTCTGCTCTTCCAATATGTCTAGAAATTATTGTACTAAAACCTCTAATTGACAAATAATTTTTGTTGTCAAGAGATTTATAATCAACTCCTAAATCTAAATTGTATGCATATTCGGGCTTCAAAAATGTATTAGGAACAACTAGTAATCCATTATTCTCTCTAATCTTTCCAATATCATCAATATTAGGATTTCTAAAACCACTAGACAAAACTGTATTTATTTGAATTTTATTACTTGGCCTTAACTTCATTGATACGGTTGTTGTTAATGCCTCAGAATTTAAATTAACTCTTGATAATTGAGGATTTACTGATATTACATCATTCCAGCTTGCTTTTAGTTTTGTAAATGTTAGTCTTGTCCCAATATTAAAAGTAAAAAACTCACTCATATTCCAAGACCAGTTTACATAAGATGCAAAGCTTGCATATGAACTTCCATCACTAGGATATCTGGTAGGTATTGCAAACTTTTTGCTTACACCCACAACATTATTACCATCAACATCTAAAACTCTGTCATATGCTTTAGAATAATTATGATTATATGTTGTCTCTATTCCATATGAAAAAGTATGTCCATTATTAAAAGATGTGTCAAAGTCACCATTTAAGCTTAGCACCTTTAAATCCTCTATCTGATGAGATCTATTTAATGAGTTAAACTTTCTTTTAATTCTACTCTCATTAATTTTCTGGAATCCAAAAGTTATAACACCTTTGTCCATGAATTTCTTTTTTGGAAAAATTCTCAGACTTGGAGAAATCAATAATCTTTTTTGAGGCCCGTAATACCATTCGCTAAATTTTAATGAATTATCCTTTGGAATGCTTAGTTGATCATACCTATCTATATCACTTGATTCAGAGAATTGAATATTTAAGTTAAGCAAATTATTATCTCCAATTCTAAATAAAAATTTTTGAAATAAATCAACCTGACTATAACCGGTGTTCTTTTGAATACTTTCATCTAAGTTAATTGATGGTTCGGCATAAAACTTATATCTTGAATTTTGAGAAAAAATTGGAGTTAAACCCCAGTATGAATTTCCATGATTTCTTTTTTTCCCCATCTTAATATCACCATATTTAGAAATAGAAATTGAAGTTATGCTACCCCAATTATCAGAACTATAATTGGTATTAAAATTATTTGACACACTATTATTGGCTGAATTAAAGTTACTAGTAAAACTTGATGATATTTTTTCAGAATTTTTTAGTATTGGATTCTTTGTGTAGTAATGAATTACACCACCCATTGCATCTGAACCATAACCAACAGATGAAGATCCAAATATTACCTCTGCTCTTTCAATATTGCTAGGATCTATAGTAATGGAATTCTGTAAATGACCAGATCTATAAATAGCATTATTCATTCTTACACCATCAACAACAATTAGGACTCTATTTGCCTCGAATCCCCTTATAATAGGGCTACCACCCCCACCTTGGCTTTTTTGAATTCTAACTCCAGGGCTTAATTCTAACATTTCTGCACCTGAGCTGGGCGATGAAATGAATAAATCCTCGGATTTAATAACTGAAACTTTTTCTGCAATTTGATTTACATTAGATGCAGACCTTGCAACTGATAAAATTACTTCATCTAGATTTTGACTTTCCTGATATAATAAAACTATACTTTCATCTTTAATATCATCTAGATATAATTCTAATAAAGAATATCCAAGTAACTGGAAATATATTTTTTTCTCATTAGAAAATAACTTAAGATCAACATTTCCATTTAAATCACTTATTGTTGATTTGTCTCTACTGTCATTAAATACTGCAACATCTGATAAAAATTCATTTGTCTCACTGTCCCTTACAGTGATTTGTTGTCCAAAAGAAACACTCGTAAACAAAAAAAACAGAAGTATCTTCTTACAAATTAGTATGGAGTTATTTGAAAATTTCACTTAAAATATCAATTGATTTAGGGGATTTGAACATTTGTAAATGTAAAGAATAATAGTCAATTATATGATTAAGTAATCGTAGTTTAGAATCTTTATTTATAGCCATATAATTTAAATCCTCAAATTTCATGCCTAATAACTTCTTGAATAATTCATAATCATGAAAATCAATAAATTTTGATATGGGTTTTATAGTTGAGCTAGATCCAGATTCAAGATTAAAGAAATTGTCTTCTTGGCTCATAATATTTGGATAAAATCCTATGTGTCTAGTTAGGTCAATTAAGAATTTTATGTGAAAATTATTACAATTCTCTTGGGCATCATACCAGCGTATGGATTTATCTAAAAAATTAAATAAATTTTGATTCTTATCTCCCTCTTCTTTAAATACACTATTTAAAATCTCTGATAAAAAAATTATAACAGTGCTTTTTTCAATACTGGAATGTATGCTATTGAATATAATTACAGGCTTTACTTCTTTTATATAGCTTAGTCTATCAGGCTTACTTAAACTATAGTTTATGCTGATAAAATTAAGTGGAAAAAAATGTGCCTTGCTAAACTTAGGCTTTTTTGCTCCATAGATTCCTTTTACTATGAAGCTTTTTAAACCTATATCTTCAAGATAACATGAAACAATCATGCTAGTCTCTCCATTCTTAATTGATTTTACAACAAAACCTTTTGAATTGGGCATTCTAGACTACTCCTTGCGCAAGCATTGCATCAGCTACTTTAACAAACCCTGCAATATTAGCCCCTTTTAAATAATTTATCTCATCTTTTGTCGAACCATACTTAACGCACGAAGTATGTATATCAGACATTATTTCTTTTAGTTTTCCATCAACAACATCTCTAGTCCAGGTGATCCTTAAGGAATTTTGAGCCATTTCTAATCCAGATACTGCAACTCCTCCAGCATTTGAAGCTTTACCAGGTGCGTAGAGTACTTTATTCTTAATGAATTGATCAACTGCATCTGGAGTACAGGGCATATTTGCTCCCTCACCAACTGCATTACATCCATTTTTTATAAGAGACATTGCATCTTCTTTACCTAATTCATTTTGAGTAGCACATGGTATTGCAATATCACATTTAATATTCCATGGAGATTTTTTTGAGTAAAATTCTGCTTTAGAATATTTCTTAATATACTCAGAGATTCTGACTCTTTTTTCATTTTTAAGCTCCATAATATATTTGAGTTTTTCAGAATCTATACCATCTTTATCATATATAAATCCAGAAGAATCAGAAAGAGTTAAAACCTTTGCCCCCATATCAATACATTTTTCTGTTGCATATTGTGCTACATTACCAGATCCAGATATAGTAACTTTTTTCCCTTTCATGCTTTGTCCTTTATTTTTTAACATCTCTTCAATGAAATAAACAACACCATAACCAGTTGCTTCAGGTCTAATTAAGGAACCACCCCATGATATTCCTTTACCAGTTAGAACACCTGAAAATTCATTTTTTAATCTTTTGTATTGACCAAAAAGATATCCAATTTCTCTTCCTCCAACCCCAATATCTCCAGCAGGAATATCCTTATTAGGACCTATATGTCTGAATAGTTCAGTCATAAAACTCTGACAGAACCTCATCACTTCAGTGTCAGATTTGCCTTTTGGATCAAAATCTGAACCTCCTTTACCACCTCCCATTGGAAGTGTTGTAAGAGCGTTTTTGAATACCTGTTCAAAAGCTAAAAACTTTAGAATACTCAAGTTAACCGATGGGTGAAACCTTAAACCTCCTTTGTATGGTCCTATAGCAGAATTCATTTCAATTCTATACCCTCTATTAACTTGAATTTCTTCATTATCATCTATCCATGCGACTCTGAAAGACACTACTCTTTCAGGTTCAACCATTCTAAGTAAAATGTTTTGACCATAATAAATATCTTGGGTAACTATATAAGGGATAACAGTCTCTGCAACCTCAGTGACAGCCTGCATAAATTCAGGTTCATTTTGGTTTTTTTGACTTACTTGTGATAAAAATTGTTTAATTATTTTGTCCATTTCAATCACTTGCGTTTAACAAAGGTAGCACAAAAAAAGATAGAGCTCCAAAAATCAAAGTTATAATTGCTTGACATGACCAAGCTAACCAGCCATAAGTTAACCCTAGCTCGGTATTAATGCCGAAATTAACTAAGAACAACGATATAGCTAATGGGTAAACACCTAGTCCATGATTTGAAAGAGAAATGCTGTATACACCAACAACAAATGCTGGAAAAATTAAATTTGAATTTATAACACTTAGCTCTGGAACTGAAAACTTGATTACTGAAAAAGCAAGTATATAGCATGTCCAAATCAATAATGAGTATATAACAAACAAAATTATTCTTGATTTAAGCTTAGTTACTGACAATAGTCCTTCTAAAATGGTATTAAAAAACCTTCTTAGTCTTTTTATTTTTTTGATTAAAATAATTGAGACAATTATAAACGCTAGAATTACAAACACAGTAACTCCAATGTTCTCATTTATATAGAGCAATAGCTCATCATCAAATAGTGACTCAATTATTAATTCATATTGAAGAACCCAAATAGATATTAATATTAATAGGGATATAGAAATATCAACAACTCTTTCTGCAGCAATAGTTCCTAGTGTTTTTCCTACAGGAATATTATTGTAGCTACTAAGAACAGAGGCTCTAACAAATTCTCCTGATCTAGCTATAGCCATATTAGATGTATAACACATAAACACACTTGCGATGCTGATAAGTTTATTTGACTTATAACCTAAGGATTTAGATAGTAGCTGCCACCTAAGTCCTCTTATCACATCGGCAGACGCTCCTAACAACATTGCTGCTAAAACAAACTCAATTTTTGCAGAACCTATATAACCCAATATTAAAGCTCTTTCCTCAGGACTAGTCAATTCAAAAGTCAAATAAATAAAGAAAAATCCAACTATTATTGGAATTAATATTTTAAGTCTTTTATTCAAATTATCTTAGTGCTAAATTGTCTATTATTCTTGTTTTGCCTATCCAGCATGCAATAAAAATTCTATCACCTTCATCTGTTAAACTACTACTATGCTTTGATAGATTTTCAATCTCAAAATATTCAAGTTTGCAGTTTTTTAAACTGTCTAACTCATCTATGATGCTAATTGGAACCTTATCTATTTTTTTGTTTTTATATATCTCTTTTACCTTGATCATAAACTTATTAATTTTTCCTGCAATTAACCTTTCCTCTGAAGTCATATGCTTATTCCTTGAGCTCATTGCTAATCCATCAGCTTCTCTTATTGTTTCGCATGATATAATATTAACACTAATACTAAGTTTTTTGACCATTGTTTTAATAACACTAAGTTGTTGGAAATCTTTTTCTCCGAAATAGGCATTATTAGGATTAAATATATCAAACAGCTTTTCAACTATAGTAGCAACTCCATTAAAATGCCCTGGCCTATATTTACCCTCTAGAATTTTATCTAAATTTTCTAAGTCATAATTTTTAGAAACAACCTCTTCATAGAGATCTTCGTCTGTTGGCGAATAGATAAATATATTTTTATAATCTCTTAATTTATCTAAGTCGCTCTCTAAATTTCTTGGGTATTTCTTCAGGTCACTGATATCATTAAATTGAGTTGGATTTACGTAGATTGTAACGATCACTTTTTCATTTTCACTTAGAGCTCTTTCGACAAGGGAAAGATGACCCTTATGAAGGGATCCCATTGTTGGGACTAGCCCAACTTGTTTATTTGAATCTACTGACTTTAAAAGCTCTTTATGGGATGAGAACACTCTCAACTTTGAGAAATTAAATTTAAAGATAGGCTTTTTATATAGTTACTCTTATAATTTTCGTAATTTTGCCTTTCTATAGCCAATATTTAGATTTTGAAGTTACTGAAAGACAAAAAAATACTAGTCATTTCATCAGAAGTTGTTCCCTATCTTCCTCAAACAGAAAAGGCAGTTAATTCATTTACTGTGTCAAGAAAAATTAATGATAATGGAGGTATGACAAGAATTTTTATGCCTAAATATGGAATTATTAATGAGAGAAGGCATCAACTGCATGAAGTTATAAGGTTATCAGGCATGAATATGATTATTAATGATCTATATATGCCGTTAATTATTAAAGTAGCATCAATACCAAAAGAAAGAATGCAAGTTTACTTTATAGATAATGAAGAATACTTTAAAAGAAAGGATCTTTTGCTTGATAAAAATAAAAATTTATTAAAGGATAATGATGAAAGAATGATCTTTTTTACAAAAGGAGTAATTGAAACAGTGAAAAAGTTAAATTGGATTCCAGATATTATTCACCTCCACGGGTGGTTTACATCATTGTTTCCACTCTATCTTAAAAAATTATATTCTGATGATCCAATTTTTGAAACAAGTAAAATAGTTTCATCATTATACTCAAAAGCTTTTGATGGCAATCTATCTAAGACCTTAGCAAAAAAAATTCAATTTGATGGAATTGATGAAAACCTGGATTCAATTTCAACACCAGATTTTAGTTCATTATCTGATTTAAAGATTAAATTTTCAGATTCAGTAATTTTTTCATCTGATAATATTGAAAAAGATTTAAAGTCTTCTGTTAAAAAACATTCAAAGGATTCACTTTCTTTTAATGATTCATCATCAGAGGAAAAATTAATGGATTTTTTATTAAAAAATATTGATTAATGTTTACAAAGAGAGTTAAGACACTTCTTTTAAGCCTTCCAATTATATTTGTATCTTCTTGTAATAAGGATTATTACACTGTAGGTTTAGAGCTTTACGACAATCAATTTGAAGACTTAAAGTCAAGAACATTTCCCGTGTTTTCATACCAAGAGTATTTTGATAAAGTTCAAACTAACAATACTTCAAATGTACATTTAGGAGTATATAATGATAGTTTTTTTGGACAAATTAATTCGAGCTTTATATCTCAGCTTGATGTTTCCTTACTTCAATCATTTGGAGATTTCTCTCAAGAAGAAGAGAATGAAGGAAGCCTGGAAGATATAAGGGTAATTAATGAAGAAGAACAAGTAACAGCCGTATACTTAGATCTGCCATTTTTTAATAATACCAACGATTCAGATAATGATGGAGTTATTGACCTTTATGACGTTGACCCAAACGATAGCAATAGTGATTCAGATAATGATGGTCTATCGGATATTGTAGAGCTTCAAGCGGGCACCAACCCCCTAAGTCAAGACACAGATAATGATGGTATTTTAGATCCTCAGGATACTGAAATTACCGGTTATAATCCTGATAGTCAAGTTTATGAAATTGACTCAATATTTGGAAATAAAAATGCAGAATTTAGACTCAAAGTTTATGAATTGACCTATTATCTAAGCTCCTTAGACCCTTCAAACAATTTTGAATCTATCAAAGAATATTTTTCTAATGATGATTTTTATGAAGAGGGCTTTTATGGTAGAGAATTTCATAATGATATTGTAAGTCTTAATTTTGACGAAATTCCTGTTCTCTATCTAGAGGACGACCCTTTAACTGATGATGTAAATGAGATAAATGAGGTAAATTATTTTGAGACCCCTAGGATAAGAGTCCCCCTTGAAAAAGAATTCTTCCAACGTGCCATAGTAAATAAGGAAGGTACTGATGATCTCATAAACCAGTTAAACTTCAATAATTATTTTAAAGGATTAATTATAAAAGCAGATAGTTTTACAGATGATTTATACATGTTGTTAGACATTTTAAATGCAAGGATAGTAATTGAATATAACTACAACTATTATAATACCAATGGTACAGATGATGTATTAGATGATATTATTGAGAGGAAGAAAAAGTCTAATGCAATACCTCTTGGAGGTGTTACCATAAATCTTTATAATCAAAGTGGATATAATCAGGAAATAGTTAATGAAATAAATTCCTCTGCTGAAAGTACACCATCTAAAATGATATACTTGAATGGTTCTAAGTTTTTTTCAAAACTGAAACTATTTTCTGAAGATAACTCTATCTCATCTGATTTAAACAATTTTAAATCAAAGAATGTTTTAGTTAACGAGGCTAATCTTATGTTATACATCGATGATAATATTCATAGATCTAAATATGAATATCTTCCTAAAAGACTCTACTTATACTCATATAATGACGGAGAGCCAATAGAAGACTATTATAAAGATTTTACGGTTGATTTCAATGAGGGTTCTATAAATGCAAATAAATATTTGTTTGGCGGACTACTTCAATATGATTCAAACGATAAACCAATTGGCTATAAATTTAATGTAACAAACCATGTGTCTAATATTATTAGATATGATTCTCTTAATATAGATTTAGGATTAACGCTTACATCTGACATTGAAAATGGTTTTCTAAGGAACGGATATCTTCCTGGTCCAAAAAGGCTTAGCATTCCTGACGCATCAGTTTCTCTGCCTTTTCCTGTTGCACTATTCGGATCAAATCCAAATCAGCAAGATCTGTCCAAGAAGCTTAAACTAGAGGTTTTATATACTGAATATTAGTATATCTTATAATATTTCTTTTTTAATAGATAAAACTTATAATACAATTACATTTACAAAAAATTTAATTTTGTTTGTCAAATTATATTTGTTAGTATAAGAAAAGTTTATAAAAAAAAATATTTAATCAGAATAAACTATTATCTGGCTTTAAGTTTATTGATTAATTCAGGAATAACATCAAAAGCATCACCAACAACACCATAATCAGCAGCCTTAAAAAATGGAGCTTCAGGATCATTATTAATTACCACTTTTACTTTTGAAGAGTTTATACCAGCAAGATGCTGAATTGCACCAGATATTCCAATTGCTATATATAGGTTAGATGCGACAGGCTTACCGGTTTGTCCAACGTGTTCACTATGTGGTCTCCATCCCATATCAGAAACAGGTTTTGAACATGCTGTTGCAGCTCCGAGAACATCCGCTAATTCTTCAATCATATGCCAGTTTTCAGGACCTTTAAGACCTCTTCCAGCTGATACTACAATATCAGCATCAGCTATTGTTACTTTACCGCTTTGCTTCTCTACATTTGATACCTTAAATGTTGTACTCACCTCATTTAAATCTAAATTCTCTATAATTCCATCTCCATTGTTTTCCTTTACCACATATGAATTTGATGAGATACTTATAATTTTTAAACCACCATTAATCTCTGTAGAAGAAAATGCCTTATTTGTGAAACAACTTCTTCTAACAATAAATGGGTTTAAACTTTCTGGAAGCTCGACAACATTTGATAAATATGAAGAGTCTGTAATTCCAGCCAGATAAGCACCAAGATACTTTGCATCCGCGGATGAAGAAAGTATGACTACTGAAACATCTTCATTTTCAATAACTTGCGATAATGCATAAGAGTATGTCTTGGCAGTAAATTCCTTTAGACTACTACTCTCAACATGAATTATTTTATCTGCTCCATATTTATTTAATAATTCTGAATCAGAACAATTAAAACTTACACATATGAGCTTAGATCCTAATTTTTCCGCTAGAGCCTTTCCATATGATGCAGTCTCAAATGATGATTTTTTTAATTTACCGTTTTCAGATTCTGAGTATACTAATACTGACATATTTCTAAATTACTTTTGCTTCATTCTCTAGTAAATCTATTAACTTATCAAGTTCATCTGATTTTACCAATTTAACTTCACTTTTTTCTTCAGGTTTAAAGAACTTCTTATCAACAGCTTTACTATTTATGTTTTGAGCTTTATTTACATCTAATGGTTTTTGACGAGCCATCATGATACCTCTCATGTTAGGAATTATTAAATCACTTTCCTCAACTAATCCTTTTTGAGCACCAATAACTAAAGGAAGATCACATTCACTATATTCTGTTCCACCAGAAATCTCTCTAGCACATTTTGCTTTTTCAGATTCAACTTCTAGACTCACACAATTAGTAATAAAATTATAATTTAAATATCCAGCTAGTAAACCAGGCACAAGACCACCATTATAATCAATAGACTCACGACCACATATTATTAAATCGTATTTAACACTCTCACAATGAGAAACAATTTCTTTAGCAACAGAATAAGCGTCTTTTGCTTCACAGTCTATTCTTATTGCTTTGTCAGCTCCAATTGCCAGACATTTTCTTAAGATAGCTTCAGCAGAGGAATCACCTACAGTAAGCACAGTGACTGATGCATTGTTTGAGTCTTTCATCCAAACAGCTTTAGTCAGTCCAAATTCATCGTTTGGATTGATTATAAATTGAACTCCATTTTTATCAAATTTAGAGTCATTGTCAGTAAAATTAATCTTTGAGGTAGTGTCAGGGACATTACTAATACAAACTAATATATTCATATCTCAATCAATATTTAAAATAGTTTCTCAGACCCTCAGTAAACTCACCTTTGTCAATATTCTTCAACTTGACAATTCCTTGGTTGTTATTAATATTTGATGAAACCTTTCTTTTGTGAAGTTGCTCATAGATATCTATGCTAATCTTTTTTCTAGAATCTAAATTTTGAAATAGTTTAATTCTTTTAATTTTATCCTTCCAATTAGTTTGCACAGTACCTTCAAAAATCTTTGCTTTAGAACCACTACCATAACTAATAAAGCCAATCTTCTTATTAGCAAATTCATTATCATTTGAAGATGCTTCAACCAGGGAACTAATTAATGACATAAAAATTGAAGCGGTATACATATTTCCAATTTCAGAGGATGCCTTTTCGCCAGGAGCAATTTTTTGCTCAACAAAATTTTTATAAACACTAGATTTTGAAACTTTTTTTATCCAATCTTTATATATCTCAGACTTAGGATTACCTACTTCAGAGTATATAAGCTCAGAATCTCCATTTTTTTCCATCCACTCTATCCATTTGTCAGTAATCATTCTTCTACCATGGTATGCATATGGAAGATGAAAAATTATATTTTCCCATTCTTTTAAAATATTTCTTTCATTTTGATTATTGAAATCTTCAATTGCTTCATAAACTCTTGCCTTATAACTCTCATTAGAAAATTGACCTTCAAAAATAGGCTCCTCCTTGTATACTTCTACAATATCATTTGTATCAGACCAGAATTTTGATTGAGAATTTTCTAATAATACTTCCGCTTCTTCTAGGGAGACTTCTTTATTTAGAATTTTTGCTGCCTCAATTAAAATATTAGCCCTTCTATATTGTCTCCTTGGTTTAAAAAAATCACCAATACCTTTTGTTGATACTCCCCAAGAGCCATTAAATGAAATGATGGATGGTTCTTCACAGATAAGCATGGATACTGAACCAGCACCCTGTGTATATTCTCCGGTTGAGTTGAGCTCGTATTTCGCAATATCTGATGCTATAACAACTGCTTTTCTATTATCACCATTTCTAACCCAATCACAGCAGTTTTGAAGAGCGTCTACAGCGCCTGCACAAGCAAATGTTAGATCAACAATATCACAGTTCATAAAACATCTTTCCCCATATTTATCCTTAAATACTTCTTCAAGAATTTCAACAACATAAGATGATGTTGGTTTTGAGGAGTCAACACCACTCTCAGTTCCTAAATAAACTCTTCCAATTTCTTTAGGATTAATATTGTTTTC
>JADHME010000020.1 GCA_016780245.1 Flavobacteriaceae bacterium
ACAGTTGCTCCGTAAGCAAAATCAACTTTTTTATTATCTATTGAAACTGTATCTTTTATACATGCCCCTCCAGTAAATGACTTTTTTTCAATTATCTCAACTTGGTATCCATTTTTTGCAAGATAATTTGCAGCAACTAATCCATTTATCCCTGCCCCAACGATTATAACCTTATTCATAATTATAAACTAATATATTAATATTTAGTTTCTATATTCTATATAAATCAAAAAAGGAGATCAAATGATCTCCTTTTAGAAATGAAATTAATAGAAGTTATTATCTCATTGAAAAATCTCCGTAGGCTGCAGTTCCATGTTCAGCAATATCTAAACCTTTCTCTTCTTCCTCTTCAGAAACTCTTAGTCCCATAATTGACTTAACTGCTAATCCAATTATAAATGTACAGACTACACAGAAAATACCAACTATTCCAACACTGGCAAGCTGCACCATAAATTGATCAAATCCAGCAGAAGCTCCAAAAATACCTACTGCAAGTGTACCCCAGATACCTGCAAATAAATGAACTGGAATTGCTCCAACAGGATCATCTAATTTACACTTATCTAATAAGGCAACACCAAGGACAACAATCACTCCGCCTACTATACCTATAATAATAGCTTCAGTTGGACCCATCTGATCTGCACCAGCTGTAATACCAACTAAACCACCTAAAACACCGTTCATAAACATTGTTATGTCTAAATTCTTGTAAAGAATTCCAGAAAATAATGTAGCTCCAAGACCACCTGCTGCTGCTGCTAAACAAGTTGTAACAAGTACAAGTGATGTATTAGCAGGGTCTGCTGATAAAACAGATCCTCCATTAAATCCAAACCATCCTAACCAAAGAATTAAAACACCAGCAGCTGATAGAGGTATGTTTGAACCTGGAATAGCTTGTGGTTTTCCAGAACTATCAAACTTTCCTTTTCTAGCACCCAATAAATAGATTATAATTAATGCTCCCCATCCTCCAACAGAGTGAACAAGAGTTGATCCAGCAAAGTCGTAAAAACCAACTTCATCAGTTAATGTTGATAAAAATCCTGAACCCCATTGCCATGAACCCACAATAGGATAAACTATTGTAACATAAAGTAAAACAATTAACATAAATGAGTTAATTTTTATTCTTTCAGCAACTGCCCCAGAAATAATAGTTCCAGCTGTTGCAGCAAACATTCCTTGGAATAGGAAGTCTGTCCAATAAGTATAACCTTCATTATATGCAAGATCAGCAGCAACTGCCGCATCAAGTCCTGCTCCTGCAAATCCAAGTATACCATTACCAATAATATTAAAGTCTCCAGGATACATTAAGTTAAAACCAATTAGGCAATATGCTATTAGTCCCATTGTAATTATAAAGAAGTTCTTAAATAAAATATTAATTGTATTCTTCTGTCTTGTTAGTCCGATTTCTAAAAATGAAAATCCAAGATGCATAAAAAATACCAATGCTGCACAGAGCATCATCCAAACATTATTTGTTGTAAGTAATTCCATAATTTTTAATTAAATGATTTGTTTCCTTTTTCTCCTGTTCTAATTCTGTAAGCTTCTTCGCATGGTAAAATAAAAATCTTACCATCACCTACGTTACCTGTAGCACCAGATTTAATTAAGGCATCTACAGTAGCATCTACAAAAGAGTCTGATACAACAATTGACAAATATCTTCTTTGAATATCCTTTGTGCTGTATGTAATTCCTCTGTAGACCTTACCTATTTTTTCATTTCCAACACCAGTGACATCCCAGTAGCTGAAAAAGTATACCTCTGCATCATGCAGAGCTTTAACGACTTCGTCAAATTTTGAATTTCTAATAATTGCTTCTATTTTTTTCATAATGATCTAATTTAAAAACTAATTCCAAAAACTAAAAAAGCTGCTTCTGCTTCTGGATTTAGAATAAATGATCCGAATACCGGCAGTGAGAATGAGTCTGAAATTTGTAGTTCTTTTGAACCACTAAAAGACATATTTACAATTCCGCTACCACCATTTGCATACCATGCATCTCCTTGATCATCTCCATAACCTATTGCAATATCAACTGGTCCTGCAGCAAATCCAAGTTCAACATATAGTGCCTCTAATTCGGTGAAATACCCAGCCAATAAATCAACTCCCATAATAGATGTTGATCCACTTATTTCAGTATAGTCTCCTTGAAAGAAACCATATTCTCCGTCACTATATACTCCTCCATCACTAGGGAAAGTATAGTTAGTAACTGTTAATGCGAGTGGACCAAAATCATAACTTATATAAGCGTCTAATTCATTTCCACCACCTTGAGCTGTTGTTGGGAAGCTTCCCCAAATTCCAGCCTCTAAATTTCCAGATCCAAGAGTCATATATGGCTGAATGTGAGCTCCTGATCCAAATTGCGTACCTCTCCAGACATAAGAACTAACAAGGTCTGCACCAAAGTCTTGTGAATAAGAAATATTCGTAGATAAAAGTGCAATCAATGAGAAAACCCCAATTCTTAAAGTTCTAGATAAGTGTAATTTAAATTGTTTCATAATTTCAAAATATTTGATTTAACGAACCAAATCTATATTATACTAATTCTAAATAATTTTAATTAATGAGGAATTATTCCATTTTTATGAAAATGATATTTTGGAATAAGATTTTCTTATAAAAAGGAAATTTGAGTAGTTCTTTTTTTAGAATTTTCTAAAATTAAGATTTTATCTTTGTAACTAATTTCAAACAATATTTCATTTCTTCTATTGTAGACTTTTGTTGGAGAATCATATGAAAGAACATAAAAGTCGCTAATTATTTCAAGTCCGTTATTTTCAAGAATAGATTTGAGTTCATTCCTGTGCTTTTGAATTTTATTAGCATTTGAGTACCCTGAGTATCTAATTGCTGCAAAATACTTTGGATTTGAAATATAAGCTTCTAAGTCTTTATCATTAGGTATAGGAAGGCCCTCCGATAAGTATTTTTTTGGAAGAACAAACTCCATAGCTTTATTTTCATCATACATATATACAGGAGTTGTCATTGCAATCTCTTGGTTTTCTTGATTGTTACCAGCAATATATCTAAAGAGTTTGCCAAAATTATTATTTCTATTCTGTTCGGCAGAAACCTTTATCATAGCAGCACTAGGGTAAAATCTTATTTCAGCATTATCAATTTGATCTATAACTTGATATTCCTGTGTCTCATTTTTTTGAGCAATAAGCATTGATGAGTTTAAAAATATAATTGTAATTAAAAAATTAAATTTAGAAATTGCGTTAATCATGTGACAAATATAAATAGTCATTTGTCTTAAAAAACTAATCCAATGTGGTTTAGGATATTCTTAACATCTATATTTTTTCTCATTCTTAATGGATGTAATAATCAAATTCAAATCATTGATAAACCAATTATATTTAATCAAGAAAGGATTAATCTCACCAAAGAATATTTTAAACAGAGATATGACTTTGAGACAGATACTATTTTAATAACTCCAAAAATTATAGTTCTTCATTGGACAGTTATTCCTACAATGGAAAAAACTTTTGAAGCTTTTAATAGCCCATATCTACCTTCCTGGAGGCCAGATTTAGAAAATGTTAGTGGGTTAAATGTATCTTCACAATTTTTAGTAGATCAAGATGGTTCAATATATAGACTAATGCCTGAAAACTATATGGCAAGACACGTAATTGGCCTAAATCACTCGTCTATTGGTATTGAAAATGTTGGAGGAAATGACACATTACCCCTAACTGATATGCAAGTTGAATCAAATATTAAACTTGTTAAATACTTAAAAAATAAATTTCCAACAATAGACTATCTAATCGGCCATTACGAGTATACAAATTTTGAAGGACATGAACTTTGGCTTGAAGTCGATGATAAGTACAGGACAGAAAAAGTAGATCCAGGAGAAAAATTTATGAACTCTGTAAGAAAAGGAGTCAAAGATTTAAACTTTCGTAAACTTCCTAATTAATATTTTTTAACAAAGTCCTCCCTCAAGATTTTTTTAAAATATTTTAAAAATAAATCACAGTTTGATTTGCTAAAAATTAAAGGAGGTTTAATCTTAATTACATTATTAAATGGGCCATCAATACTGGATAGGATTCCAAAATCCTTTAATCTATTTATAATGTATTGAGCTTCCTCACTTTGCGGTTTGTTGTCATAATCAAGAAATTCAATACCCAAGAATAGTCCTTGACCTCTTACATCTGCAATAATACTATTTTCTATTGCCAGTTTTTTTAGTTCTTTTTTAAAGTAATCTCCAACGACTCTAGCATTTTTCTGAAGATTTTTTTTCTTAACAGTTTTAAGAACTTCTAGGGCGATTGAACACGAAACAGGATTTCCTCCAAATGTGTTAAAAAACTCCATTCCATTTGCAAAACTCTCTGCAATTTCTTTGGTGCAAACAACTACTCCAACTGGATGGCCATTTCCAATAGGTTTACCTACTGTTATAATATCAGGAATAACATTATGTTCTTGAAAACCCCAAAAAGTTTTACCCATTCTTCCACATCCTACCTGAACCTCATCTGATATACAAATACCACCATTTTTTCTAACTTCTTTGTAAGCTTTTTTTAAAAAGCCTTTGGGTAGTTCTACTTGACCTCCACAACTTATAATTGGCTCTATAATAAATCCGCCAAGCCCTCTTTTCTTCCGTTTAATTTTTTTTATTTGTTTCCTTATTTCATCAACATATTTTTCCTCTTTTGTATCTCCTTTATATTTTCCATTAAAATTATTTGGAATAGGAATTACGTGAGTATTTTCAGGAGCTCCGCTACCACCCTTTCCATCAAATTTGTAAGATGAAATGTCAACACATATATTAGTATTTCCGTGATAACCATGTTGAGACACTATTATGTCACTGTTTCCTGTGTGAGCTTTCATCATCCTTATTGCTAATTCATTAGCTTCACTTCCTGAGTTAACATAATGAACAACATTTAGTTCATTAGGTAAGGTGCTAAGTATTTCTTTTGTAAGATGGTTTATGTTTTCATGTAAATATCTAGAGTTAGTATTAAGAACTGACATTTGACTTTTACCAACACTTACTACTTCTTCATTTTCATGCCCTACATGAGCGACATTATTTACTGTATCTAAATATTTGTTGCCTTTATGATCAATTAAATAAACTCCTTCTCCACGCACTATCCTTATTGGTTTATTGTAATGAAGTTTAAGACTTTTTCCTATATGTTTTTTTCGATAATCTATTATTTGAGTATTAGTCTGATTTGTAATTGAGCTCAGGCCTTTTTTCTTAAATAGAATATTTGGATCTGGACATATATCTTCCCAAACATCTTCTTGCTTTGAATAACATACACCTGGATAATCAACTTTAAAGTTTAACATGGAAAGTATAATTTGGAAATGAAGATGAGGTGCCCAATTTCCATTCTCAGGATAATTTGCAACCTCTGCAATTATTTCTCCCCTCTTAACTTTTGAGCCTATTTTATTCTTTAACACGCTATCTACTGAGTTGTGTCCATATAATGTAAAAAATTCAAAGTCCTCAACACAATGCTTAATAATTACTAATCCTCCATATTCTTTATTCCCTTTATCATTGACCGCAACTACTATTTCACCATCATAAATACTACTAACTTTTGTCCCTACTGGGACCCAAAAGTCTAAACCTAAGTGGATAGTCCTATTCTCCTCACCTTCATTCCCAACTTTTTCATATGTATTTGAAGAATAGATTGATCTTGGTTCAAGATATCCACCAGAGATAATATAATTAGGTATAGTTTTTTGTAGTTTTTCAATTTTAAATTGAAAAAAATCTAAATCCTCAATCTCATTTCTAGTACCTAACCAGTTACTACCGATACTTAAATCTAGGTTATAAAATTTTGTTTTATTTATTTCAGGTAGAAGATCTCCAATAACGAAGCTATTTTTTTTTGCCCACTTTTCAAATTTCTTTTTATCAGGATGAGCATCTAATGAGCATGCTTTTCTAAATGAATAATATGCAAACTCTGAATCAATTTCACTCCATTTATAAAGAAGATTCCATGCAGATTTTTCACTTATTAATAGATATTTGTTATCAGGCTCTTTATATTTATTAATAGATGATTTAGTTACTGAAATAACTAACCTCATTGCGATTAAATTATACAGTAGTTTTAATTCATTGTCTTTAATCTTTCTGTTTTGACTATATCCTTCTAGTATATCTATACATCCAGAAAGAGGATCATTTAGATTCATTATTCCATATGAACAAGTAATTGCAAGATCATTAATAGTTTGAGAAAATACCGCATCACCAAAATCAATTACTGACTTTACAGTTGGATTTAAAAAATCATAACTAACAATAATATTGTTATCATTAATATCGTTGTGAATAATTGATTTTTCAAGCTTTTGGTAGAGATGAAGATTATCTTTAAAATTTTTAATAAATTTTTTTAAAATCTTAATTTTTACAGGTTCAAATTTATCTAAATAACTTTCTACCCATAGTGATTTTGCAACATCCCATTCAATTTCTTTATCAGCATATGGATGTTTAAAATCTTGTAATGATTTTGATAATTCAGAACATAAATATCCTAATTCATATCGTAATGATTTTGTTATTGGATTAACTGAGCTCCATAATCTTCCATCTATCCAATTCATTAATCTTACAGACCTGTAATTTCCATGACCATCTTGAATAATGGATGATTTTTTATTATTAGTTGACAAAACTAATTTAGGTAGTTCAATCTTAGAATTTTTATTTAAATGTTCTAGCAATAGGACTTGATAGTCAATGTATTCTTGCTCAAAACTTGATCTAGATATCTTCAATAAATATTTTTTAGAATTATTTAAGACTACTTTGAAGTTAAAGTCAATCTCTCCATCAAGCAATGAGATTTCTCCATCTAAATTATATATAGATTTTAAAATTTTTGCAGCTTCTTTTATTGATATTTTAGATTTATCAAAGCTCATTAGATAAGAGAAAAATTATTTTGTAAATTAATCAAATGGAATGGTATTTAAAAGTAATCAATTCTTATTTTGATTTTAACGGAAGATCTAGAAGAATGGAGTATTGGATGTTTGTCTTTATCAATTCTCTTATTTCAATCTTCTGCCTGCTATTGGACAATATGCTAGGAACTACCTGGGCTATAGGATATGGACCTATTTATATAGGATATGGTCTTGCAGTGTTTATCCCAAGTTTAGCTGTAGCAATAAGAAGACTCCACGATGTAGGTAAATCAGGATGGTACTATTTACTCGCGCTAATTCCATTAATTGGAGCTATATGGCTTATTGTTCTTTTTGTGACAGAAGGAAACCAAGGCGAAAATCAATATGGACCAAATCCAAAGAATGATAATTTTGAAAACAGGGATTTCTAAATCTTAAAAATTATGGAGCTGGATTTGGTATTTTTTCATTAACTAAATTTATCTCCAAAATAACTTCATCGGATAGTTTAACATTAATACTATTTATATTTTCTTTTAGCTGATCCATAGATGTAGCCCCAATTATATTACTAGTAACAAATGGTCTATCATTAACAAATGCTAGGGACATTTCTGCTAACGTCATATTATGCCTTTGTGATATTTCATAATACATATCAATCGCCTTAGCACAATTAACATTGCTAAATCGTGATAAATTTGGAAACAGCTTAAGCCTGCTATTTTCTGGCATTTCACCATTTCTATATTTTCCAGAAAGTACCCCAAACCCAAGAGGTGAATATGCTAACAATCCAACGTTTTCTCTTTTACATATTTCTGCATTACCAACTTCAAAAAGTCTATTTAGAAGAGAATATGGGTTTTGAATAGTTATCATTTTAGGTAACCCAATCTTAGAGTATTCAATAAACTTCATGAACCCCCAAGGATTTTCATTTGATAAACCAACATGTCTTACTTTACCCTCATCAACTAGTTTTTTTAGTTTTTCCAAAATCTCTTGAAAGTTATCTTCCCATCCATCATTAGCATATGTAAAGCCTCTTTTTCCAAAAAAGTTTGTCATTCTCTCTGGCCAGTGTAGTTGATACAAATCCAAATAATCAGTTTTAAGTCTTTTTAAACTTCCATTTATTGCATCTTCAATTGAGTTTTCTTTAAATCCTGTTTTTCTAATATGAGCTGTGTAGTCTCCAGGTCCGGCAATTTTTGAAGCTAATATGATTTTTTCTCTATTATTTCTTGATGATAACCAATTGCCAATTATTCTTTCAGTATCAGCATATCTCTCGGGAGTAGCAGGAACTGGATATAACTCTGCAGTATCAAAAAAGTTTACACCGTGATCTAAACTATAATCCATTTGTTCAAAAGCTTCAGACTCAGAATTTTGTCTACCCCATGTCATAGTACCAAGACAAATTTTACTTACTTCAATATTTGTCCCAGGTAGTTTGTTGTATTCCATTATTTATATTAATTAGTTTATTTTGACGAGAATCCGCAAAATATAAAATTTTGTGTGGTTTCAAAAGGAGTTGTGTGATTAATATATTCATAATCATTAATTGATAAATTTCCATCACAAAATAATTTTTCAAGAGAGTCCTTATCATACTGAGAAATATTTAAACCACTACATTTTAATGGCCCAGATTTCGAGAAGGTACCAACAACAAAATTTTTGGAAAATTCATTAACTATTTTGACATATCTTTTGATTTCTGTCTTTTCAGTTAAAAAATGAAATACAGCTCGATCATGCCAAAAAGAGTATTGAATTTTTGGATTAAAATCATTTATATCACTAACAATCCAACTTATATTATCAGAATCTTTTCCTAATCTATCTTTAACCCTGTTGATAGCATTTTTAGAAATATCAAGTACAGATATATTTTTGTATCCGTTGTTAATCAGGTAGTCAACAAATTTACTCTCACCCCCACCAATATCAATTATGGGTGATGATTTATCAATATTAAATTTCTCAAGAAACTTAATTGATGTAACTGGAACTTCCTGTGTCCATGATACTTCACTAGGACTCTTTTCTTTGTAGATTTTATCCCAATGAGATTTAGTTGACATATTTAAATTTACAAAAACTAGTTATAAAATATACGTAATTTGTAATACTTAAAAATATTTAAGTGAGCCAAAAAAAACTTATTAGACAAATGGGCCTTATGCTTGTTACAGCTACAGGTATATGTTCAATGATGGGTGCATCGATAAATGTAATACCATTTATGATTCAGAAGAACGTTCCAGGAATTGGTCCATATGTAGTCCCAGCATTTTTATTTGCAGCAATACCTGCAATCTTTGCTGCATACTCATATGCAATTTTATCCTCTTCAATGCCAAGAGCAGGGGGAAGCTATCTATATGCAAGTAGAGGACTTAGCCCATATCTTGGTTTTATAGCAAGTTTTTCCCAATGGTTTGGATTGTCAATAGTTATAGGAGTTATTGCATATATTATTGTACCATTTATAAGAGACGTTTTTTATAATTTAGGCTTAATAAGTATCTCAGATTTTCTAGAAGTAGGATATGTAAGATTATCAATATCATTGATTTTAATATGGGTATTTGTATATGTAAATATTATTGGTGGAAAGCTTTATAGAAATACATTAATTCCAATGTTATTCATAATGTTTGCTCTTGGGAGTATAGTTATTGTCTCTGGAGTACTATTTAATCAAAATGATTTTATTGAAGCAGTATTTGAAATTGAAAAAAGGGAAATAACTCCAATTCAATATAAACAATTTGATTGGAGGGTTTTTCTAACTGCATCTACTTTACTTTTCTCAAGTTTTATTGGTTTCGATGCAATTGCTCAAACTGGAAATGAGGCAAAAAATCCAACTAAAAATATTCCTAGAGCAATATTACTGGCAATATTTATAGTTTCAATTTATTATATACTTTTTACCATATCTGTATATAATATTGTGCCATGGAACTTTGTAGCTGATGAATCATTAATTAAGGATATTACTGCACCAGGACTATTAAGTTATGTTTTACCACCATTTTGGGGAATATTAATAATTCTAGGAGCAACAATTGCACTAATAAATGACTTGCCTGCAATGATTTTATCTGTATCAAGATTAATGTTTGCTTGGTCTAAAGACAAGATTTTTCCTAAGAAAGTTTCAAGTATTCATGAAAAGTATAATACTCCACATATATCAATATTTGTTGTTGGGGTTGTAGCAAGTATTGGTTCAGTAGGTTCTCACTTCGCAGGTGATTTTTTTCTTGGTATTGATATAATGGTAACCTCAATGATGATAAATTTTTTACTAATGTGTATTACTGTAATTACAATCGCTAAGGTTAACCCAAAACTATATAAAGAAATCACAATATTAAAAAATAGATCACTTCAAAAAATTATTGGATACTTAGGCTCAGTTGTAATAATTGTTTTTTTAGTAATTCATACTTATAAAGATTTGACATCAGAAGTGGATGCTTGGTATTTCCATTCAACATTCATATATCTAATTGTTATGACTTTAGCATCATTATATTTTCTTATACGATGGATAAAGATTAAAAGAAACAATAAGCATATTTTTAAATCTTTACCATCTGAGTAATGCAAGAAAGAATTAAAATATCAGATAAGCTTTCAGTTCCAAGAGTTTTAATAGGTCTATGGCAGATAGCTGATATGGAAAAAGATGGTAAAATATTAGATCCCAATATTACTTCAAAGTACATGAATTTATATGCTGAAAACGGATTTACTTCTTTTGATATGGCAGATCACTATGGATCTAGTGAAATAATTGCAGGAGTTTTTAAAAATAATTACCAAAATAATTCTGATATAAATCTTTTCACTAAATGGGTACCTACCCCTGGGAAAATAGATAGAAAATTAACAAAGGATGCTGTATTAAAATCTTTAAGTAGGATGAATCAATCTCAAATTGACCTTATGCAATTTCATGCTTGGCAATATTCTGACCCAAGCTGGATTGATGCGCTTTTTTATCTTGATGAATTAAGACGTGAAGGACTAATTAAAAATATTGGGGTAACAAATTTTGATTCAGCACATTTAAGAATTGCATTATCTAGTGGAATTAAATTAGTTTCAAATCAAATATGTTATTCATTACTTGATAGAAGAGCAAGTGGAGAAATGTCAAAAATTTGTCAAAAATTTGGCATTAAATTATTTGCATTTGGCACTCTTGCCGGAGGATTTCTCTCAAAAAAATGGTTAGGCAAGAAAGAACCTAAAATTAGTGATGATCTAAACTGGTCTCAAATGAAATATAAAAGGTTTATTGATGTAACAGGAGGATGGAAAAAATTTCAGAATCTCCTTGAAACTTTAGATGAATTATCATTAAGGAATAATACTTCAATTTCAAATATTTCAAGTAGATATATTCTTGAAGATCCAAATGTTGCTTCAGTTATAATTGGAGCAAGATTAGGAGAAAGCAATCATATAAACGAGAACAAAAAAATATATGATGTTAATTTTAGTGAAGAGGATAAGAAACTATTATCTAAATCATTAAATTTATTAGATGTAGTTCCAGGAGATTGTGGTGATGAGTATAGAAAGCCTCCATTCCTTACTGCATCTGGTGACTTAAGTCATCATTTAAGTTCAATACCAAAAGTTTATGAAATTTCAAAAGTGACAAAAAAAAGAGAAAATATATCAAGTAATACTAGTTGGGAAGAAATGGCTAGTTATTCAAGGGCAGTTAAATATGGTAATAGAATAATTGTCTCTGGAACAACAGCTACTCATAACGAAAAAGTTATTGGTAAGAATGATCCTATTGCTCAAACAAACTTCATTATTGATAAGATAGAAGCAGCAGTTTCCTCATTAGGTGGAAGTCTAAATGATATTGTTAGAACAAGAATTTTTGTAAAAAACATGGCTGATTGGAAAGATATTGCAGAAACTCATGGTAAAAGATTTAAAGAAATTAATCCTGCTAACACATTGGTTCAAGCTAATCTTGTGGGGGATGATTATCTTGTGGAAATTGAAGCAGAAGCAATAATTGAGTAATATGTTTTCAATCAAAATAGATAATGATATAGTTCAAGAAATTAAAGAGGTTGAGATTACAAATATTATACCTCATGAGAAAGTTCTAATAGATAAAAAAGAAGTTTTAAAAGAGAATTTAAAGTATAAAGATGATCAACTTATAATCTCAACAATCTTAATTTGCAGTAAGTCAAACATGATTATTGATGGTCATCATAGATATACTGCATTAAAAGAGCTAGGATATAAAAAAGCTCCAGTCACATTAGTTAATTATTTTTCTGATAAGATAATTACAGATGAAAAAGACAGCTTCTCAAAAAATGAAATTATATCAAACTCCAAAAAAGGAAATCTATATGAACCAAAGTCTACAAGACATTTAGTTTTTTGCAACAATACAAAAAGTTGGCATCCTATTACTTTAATATCTTCTTGGTATCCCTTAAAAAATAAATAAGTTAGTTACCAATTCTTGAAAATAGCCAAGCTTCTGGAGAATTTGGCTTCATTACAACAAGTGTCTCTTTTCCTAGAAAATATTCTAAAGCATATTCTTCATTTGTATCAGTTCTGTAGACTAATATTTTATCATTAATAAATTCTAAATTACCCTCAGCAAGCACTGAGAACTTATCACTTCTTGTAAAAGAATTATCTAGTTGAATTAATAATATTTCACTTTCATTATTTAGCCAATATCCGTAAATATTAGAAGGATTTTCAATAGCTGAATATGATAAAGAACTTATAAAAAGAGTTAAAGAAATAATGAAATTTTTCATGGTTTTTTTATGGGTTTAAATTTTGTGCAAAATTAAGAAATTTTCCATAAATTTTCATCGATATTTAGAACTAATTATCTATGTTTTAAGAAAAATAACAATTTTTAAATTTTAGCTTAACTATTATTTAATTTTAGAAAATTTTAACCCTGCATTCAACTCAAGCCTTTGCAGAATTTCATCTCCCATTGCCGTTGAGGGTGTTAATAATCCATAAGAGTTGTTTAATGAATCTTTAGCAAGACAAACAGCACTTTCGGCAAGCATTTTAGAAGTTGAACCATATCCAGGATCTCTATCTCCAGTAACTTTATAAATTGAAGTAACTGACTCATTAAATACATAGAATCTTATATTAAAGTAGCCAGCTTCTCTTTCTTTTTTGTTTGGACCTTGACCAGGATTAGGTGAAAGAATATTAAAAATACTCTTCATGATTGATCCAGGCTTTGCAGCTAGAAAAATTAATGGTATAGACAACAAGATTCCTCTTATTCTACCCATAAATCCATCTCCAGTCATTACAGCTTCATCATATCTAAAATTTTTTCCATACTTGTAATTTGATAGAGCATTAGATCTTCTCACAATTTTTGTATTAATTCCAGCCATTAAAAAAGGAGCAATCCATTTTTTTATTTTTTTATCAAAAATTACAGAGCTCAAATCTCTTTTATCAGGCCCATTTTTTTCTCCTTCTGGATTTAAACCATATGGGTTAATTAAATCCTTCCTAATCTCTTTATTTTTTGAAGCTTCGCTAATTATATTATTTATACTTGCATATGTACCACCACTATAGCCTCCTTTTGCTCCAGCAACTCTCATACTAATTTGCAGGTCTTTCTTTAAAATATCTTTATAAATAAAGTATACACCCATATCTGAGGGTATAGAATCAAACCCGCAACTATTTACAATTTTTACTTTATTTGACTCTGCCTTCTTATGATAGAAATCTATCATTTTTCTAATCCATTGAGACTCTCCTGCTAGATCACAATAATCAGTACCTGATTCTATACAAGACTTTACAATTAAAGATCCATATTTTGAATATGGTCCAACAGTCGAACAAATAACTTTTGTTCTTGTTGTAATTTTGTTTAATGATATCTCATCAAAACTATCTGCGATAAGAATTGGTATACTTGTACCCAAATAACCATCTCTAATAGATGCTAATTTGGATTTATCTCTTCCTGCTATTGCCCATTTTAGATCTTTAGAATTATATTTTTGAAATAAATACTCTGCTACAAGCCTACCTGTAAATCCTGAAGCTCCCCATATTATAATATCAAACTCTCTTTTGTCTTGTGACATATTTTTATCTATTGGGGGTTAAATGAAACTTGGTTAAAATTAAAAGAATATTTACCTTCTGTAAACAAAATTTTAATAAATATAAAAAATGACTCCTTCATCTCAGAGAATATTATCATATATATACTTTATAATCGCCATTATTGCTTTAATATCCATAACAAAAAGAGTTATTGGACCTTTAGATTATGATATTGTAATTATTAATGGAGAAGTATTTGATGGTTCAGGAAGTGAATCAAAAATTCAAGATATTGGAATTATAGGAGATGAGATAATTAGGATTGGAAATATTGAATCAAATAATGCCTTAAAAATAATTGACGCTTCAGGTCTGGTAGTCTTACCTGGTTTTATTGACACACACGCTCACCTTGATCCAATGGATAATTTTATAAATCTCTCAGATGGTGAAAGTCACGTAAGGCAAGGTGTAACTACAAGTTTTGGAGGACCAGATGGAAGAGGAGTGCCATTGAAATATGGTTTTAAAGAATTCCTAGACTCTATTGAAAAAGTTGGAGTTGGCATGAATGTTGGATTTTTAACTGGTCATAATAAAATTAGAAGAGTAGTAATGAACCTAGAAAATAGGGATCCAACTGAAGATGAATTGAATGAAATGAGAATGCTTGCAAGTAAGGCTATGGATGAAGGCGCATTTGGTATTTCTACTGGGTTAAAGTATCTACCTGGAAATTTTTCTAAAGTTGAAGAAGTGATTGAAATTTCTAAAGAAATATCAAAAATGGGAGGTATATATACTACACATCTTAGAGATGAAGGATTAAAAATAATTGATGCTGTTAATGAAGCAATTCAAATTTCAAAAGAGGCTGATATAAATGTAGTCCTTACACATCACAAGGTTATTGGAAAGCCAATGTGGGGCAAAAGTGAAATGACTCTTTCCTTAGTTGATTCAGCAAGACAAAAAGGAATTAAAATTATGACAGATCAGTATCCATATAGTGCAAGTCACACAGGTATAAATGTATTGATTCCTACATGGGCCAGAGCTGGTGGTAGTGATGAATTTAAAAATAGAGTATCTGATGAAGAAACAAGAAAAAAAATTGAGGAAGAAATAGTCTTTAATATTTTAAATGATAGAGGAGGAAATGATTTAAATAGAGTTCAATTCTCAAGAGTAAGATGGAATCCAGATCTTGAAGGAAAGACTCTTAAAGATTGGGCATTAATGAAAGGTTTAGAACCCACTGTAGAAAATGGAGCTAAACTTGTAATTGAAGCTGAATTGAATGGAGGGGCAGGATGTATTTTTCATGCTATGGATGAATCAGATGTTAAAAATATAATGAAGTATCCTCATACTATGATTGCTTCAGATGGAAGACTATCTGAGCCGGGAGTTGGACATCCACATCCTAGAGCTTATGGAACCTTTCCTAGAGTTTTAGGAAAGTACGTAAGAGAGGATAAAGTTCTAGAATTAAGTGAAGCTATTTATAAAATGACACATCTCCCTGCAATTGCTTTTGTAATTAACGATAGGGGATTGATAAAAAAAGGGATGAAAGCAGATATAACTATTTTCGATAAAAACACAGTAAAAGATAATGCTACTTTCACATCACCTCATCAGTATCCAGATGGAATTAAGTATGTAATAGTAAACGGAAAGTTAGCAGTAGATGATTTTAATTTTATGGGACTTAAGGCAGGTGAAGTTTTAAGAAAAAATTTAAATCCTTAATCAGGAACCCACTCATAAAAATTAGACAAATTATTTTTTTTAAAACCTGTTTCGGGATATAAATTATTACCTATTTTATTTGACTTTTCAGTTTCAAGCATCATACCGCACGCATTTGACTCTTTAACAAGTTCTTTTGCCTTATCAATTAGAAGTTTTGAATATCCCTTACCTCTATATTCACTATCAACAAATAAATCATTTAAAAGCCAGTATTTACTAACTCTCGTAGATGAAAATAGGGGATATAATTGTACAAAACCTGTTAGTATATTATTGACTTCACATATAAATACTTTAGAATCTTTATTACTTAATCGACTTTCAAGAAATTTTTTAGAAATATCAATATTTGATTCTTTTCCATAGAACATTCTATATGAATCAAAAAGTTTTGATAGTTGATCTAAGTCTGATTTTTCTGCTTCTCTAATAATCATTTGTCTTTTATTTAGTTTTAATAAATTTATAAATTCTTATGAGTAAGTTAAAGTCATATATAATTGTAAGCTACATTTTGGGGTTAGTTTTCTTTTTAATCCACAAATTTGACTTTGAATCATTTATTTTAATTGATCCTTTAATGCTTGTTTTAATTCTTAATATACCTTCTTTTATAGTTGGATCTTTATTTTATTTAATTAAAAAAAAATTGTTTTGGATTTTCTACATTCTAATTTTTATAATTATAACTAGCTTATTCACAGTTTGGTCTATAATTGAAATATATACTGGAGGAGATTGGGGTAAGATATTATAGTATTAATCCAGTTCTTTAACTCTAATATTTTTAAACTCAATAGGATGACCTTCAGATTGAAGAGATATATACCCTTCTTTTAAAGGGTTACCAACTTTATCAGTAAAGTTTTCAGACAAGTATGTTCCTCCGTAACGAATATTAGAGTATGACATTACTGTGTCTTTATCAATTATGTGGTGAACTATTGAATCAGAATAAACAAGGAACTCAACACTAACCCATTCTTCATTGTGAATTGTTTTTGAAGTAGAGTTTACACAATGCTGCATAGCTTGAGTTCCATTTATGTCAACCTCAGTTCCAGGAGAACACATGTTAAGTGTTGGTCTATCATTTACACCAGAGCCTCCAAGAAATTGTCCTTCTATACTTACTGGAAATCCTTGATCTATAAACATTTGATTTGGATGTTCAGAATGAAGCATCACGCCACTGTTCTTATAATTCCAAGCGTCATTCTCATTTGTAAATGAATTAACATGTTCCCCATAAAATCTATAATCAAGTTTTAGATGATAATTTTTAAATTTTTTATCTGTGTAAAAAATATGCCCAAAATTCTCATCAAATAAATCATAATCTTCATATGTCACTTTAATAGTACCATCACCAACTCTAAAAGTATTTTTATAATTATCATTTAATTTATACCCAGCTATTTTCATCTCCCAACCATCTAAACTTTTACCATTAAATAAACTAATCCATTTACTAGAATCATCAACAGATTCACTGGATATAAATATTAGAAAAACTAGAATTGTTTTAAATATCTTTAAGTGTAACATTAATCTAATTTAATTAAATTGTAATTATGAAGAACTTTTTTCTCGTATTTATAGCTTTAACTTCAATACATTCTTTAAGCTCTCAAGATACTTCAAGAGATTCATTGGAAAATATTTTCATTGAATGGAGATCATTTGAAAAACCACCAAAATATAGAGGTGCCCCTGATTACAGAAAAAAAACTTTTGACTCAAGAATGTTTGAATTTGAGCAGCTAAGAAAAAGATTAAATGAAGTTGATAAGGCTAGCCTTGACACAGAGAGTCAAGTAGATTGGACATTGATTTGGGCTGAAATGAACGGTTTTGAATTTAACTATAACATATTAAAGCCATGGGAAAGAGATCCAGCTTTCTATAAATCATTATGGATGAACAGGAGTGATGTCCCAGCACATGAGGGTCCAACTCATCATATGGTTGTAGAGGTTTGGCAATATGATTTTCCACTTTCAAGACAACAATCAAAAAAGCTGACTAATGAACTTAGTATAATACCTGCATTTAATCAACAAGCTAAAACTAATTTAACAGGAAATGCAAGGGATCTTTGGATTGCAGGAATAAGAGATATAGATACCCAAGTCTTAAATCTTGAATCATTAAAGAACTTCCCTGGTGTAAAAGAACGCAAAGATCTTATTCAAATTATAGATGAAAGTATTAGCTCAACTAAAAGTTTATCTAAATGGTTAAAGGATGAATCAAAAAATAAAACAGGCCCATCAGGTATTGGAAAAGATAATTATACATGGTACCAAAAGAATGTTCATCTTGTACCTCTTTCATGGGATGATGAGGTTATGTTATTAAAAAGAGAACTTGCAAGGGCATGGTCTTCTCTTAAGTTAGAAGAACATAAAAACAGAAATTTACCTAAACTTACCTCAGCATCTAATCAGGAAGAATATATGAAGAAAGCTAAAGATGCATCAAAAGATTTAATTGAATTTCTTGATAAACAACAAGTTATAAATGTTAAAGATTATTATAAAGATGCTCTTGATGAAAGATTGGGTAAGTTTGTTCCAGAGGATACAAGAAACTTTTTCTGGATAACTGCACATTTAGATCCAAAACCACTTTACTCTCATTTTTTTCACTGGTTTGAGTTAGCTGAAATGGATTTAAACCCTCATAAAAATATAATAAGAAAAGATGCAGTACTATATAACATTTTTGATAGTCGAAATGAAGGAGTTGCCACATCTGTTGAGGAAATGTTTATGCAAGCAGGATTATATGAGTCTAATCCAAGGTCTAAAGAAATTGTATATATTTTGATTGCTCAAAGAGCTGCTAGAGGTCTAGGTTCTTTATATGCTCATGCAAATCTAATGAGAATGGAAGAAGCGGGTAAGATACACTCAGAATATACTCCTAGAGGATGGATGAAAACTGAAAAAGAGTTACTAATATTTGAACAACATTTATATCTCAGACAACCAGGATATGGAACTAGTTACATTACAGGTAAATATTTATTTGAAAACGCTCTTGCAGAATATTCAAGAATAAATGAAAAGGATCCAAATTCTAATCTTAAAAATTTTTTTAAAAATCTAATAGATTTAGGTAATATACCAATGACTTTATTTCATTGGGAACTCAACAATGATCCTTCAATTCTTAATGATATAATACCTAGAATTGATGATTAGGGTTTAAGCGTTTGCTAATTGAACCATGAAATAAACCTTTGCAAACATAACTATTAGAAATATCACGAATAATAATTCAGGATAGTATTCTTTGGGGATTTTTTTATACTTAAACACAATGCAAATGTAGATTTTAGTTTAATATTAAAATCCAAAATTTTTGTTAATTATATCACTTAAAGTTTATAAATAAGTCTATATGAATAAGTTTGTTGTATGAATAGGTACGGACAAATTAGAGATTTACTTTTAGGTGACTTAACAGCATACATTTTCGTCTTTGGAGTTTTAGTTACCATACTTGTATTAATTTCTTTAATTTTGTCTAACAAAGAAAAAATAAACTACGAAAAAGATTATTATGATCGTCACGGATCTTTACCAAAATAAACACATATGAAAAATCATAGTAAGATGAATCATGATAATCCAATTAGTCAACTAGAGAAAACCGTTTGTGAGAACCAAATTGATTTTTAGGAACTGGTTTTTGATTTTTAAGATACCACTCTAGCCCAAGTAAAACAGACTTTAAATATTTTCTTAGTCCAGGTCTAATGAAGATTAGATATCCAAATAGGTATATGATGATATTTTTATCACCATATATATGAGGATAAACAGTAATTCTTAAGTTTGAGGTTTTATCACCCTTTAATTCCCATATAACTTTCGATTTTTTCCCATTTTTTGTCCCAATATTTAACTTAAACCCAACACCTTCATTCCATTCAAAAAAATCTCGATAAAGTATAACACCATTTAAATACTCTAAAGAATCTTTCTTGCTTTTATCATTCCATAATTGAGCATTGTTTTTTTTACAGAATGGGTGGAAAAGATTCAAATGTTCTTTTTCTCTAAGTACAGACCAGACTGCATTTTTATCAAAATTTAAATCAATACTATAACTGACAGGTAAAATCATTTAATATATTTGAGATCCCAATTAATAAAATTATGAGAAAATTACTAACACTTCTAATTTCAACGATATTTATAACATGTCAAACTTCAAACACAAACAATTTATGGCCTAATATTGAACCTTTACCTCTTAATGAAGATATTGAAAAACAAATTGATGAAATTCTTCCTAAGCTTACTTTAGAGCAAAAAGTAGGTCAAGTTATTCAAGGTGATAGTGATTCGGTAACTCCCGAAGATGTTAAAAAGTATAGACTTGGATCTGTTCTTAGTGGAGGTAACTCTGCTCCAGGGCCTTTGCCTTATGCTGAAACAAAATCTTGGCTTGAAATGGCTGATAAATATTTTATGGCATCACTAGAAGATGATGATGTTGAAATAGCTATTCCAATTATTTGGGGAATAGATGCAGTACATGGACATGCAAATTTAAAAGGTGCTATAATTTTCCCACACAATATAGGCTTGGGCGCTACTAATAATCCAGATCTTATTGAAAAAATAGCAGAGATTACTGCCTATGAACTAACTGTTTCGGGACATGATTGGACATTTGCTCCAACACTTGCTGTTCCTAAAGATATAAGGTGGGGAAGAAGCTATGAAGGCTTTTCTGAGGATCCAAATATTGTAAAATCATATGGCGATAGAATTGTAATAGGTCTTCAAGGTCAGTTTGGTTCTAAAGAATTTATGGGTGATGGAAAAGTTATTTCTAGTGCTAAACATTTTCTAGCAGATGGAGCAACTGTTAATGGTGTAGATCAGGGTGATGCAATTATTAGTGAAAAAGAGTTAAGTGATGTTCATGCTGCTGGATACTACAGTTCAAT
>JADHME010000021.1 GCA_016780245.1 Flavobacteriaceae bacterium
ACTTGATTTATCTAAATCAAGTTCAAGTGAATTATACCTTCTAACATCTTCTAGAGTTACATTTTCAGACTCAGTTACAATAATACTATTATCAAGAATTACATTGAAAGTTTCATTTCTAAAAATACATAATTCGTCATCACATGATGAGTAGTCAATTTCAACTTTAATTTGATTTAAATCTTCATCTAACAACTTTACATTTTGGTTAAAATTGGCCTCATTTTCATAATAGTAAAGGTCCATTTTAAAAACATTATCAAAGCCAACTATATAATCATCCTCATTGAATAATTCGTCTGCTTCGAAGTCTGAAGTATTATTAATGAAGCTAAATGAGGTTGGAAGAGCACCTTGATCAGGAGAAAATTGAGAATACAATTTCCAACCTTCTAATATTGACGCACTAAAAGAAATATTATATTCTGTATCATTGATTTTATTTACATCATATTGCCACTCTACTGGTTCAATATCCTGAGAATTTAAAGAGAAAATTGAGATTAGGCTGAATAATATGTTTCTAGTCATTTTTTTTAATTATTAAATCACCTTTTAATTTTGTCATACTATGGGTGTTTGACAAAATAAGTTTACCTGAATCTGAATTAAATATTTTTATAACTTCCTTATAGTTGAAACCAAATTCTTGGAATAGATTATGAACATAAAACTCTAAAGGTCTTTTTTCCATAAGCTTTTCAATATTAACTTTAATGGAGTATGAATTATTTTGAAAAAGTTGAATTTTAGTTTCTTTCATTACTTCATCTACAAATATCTTAGTTGATTGCAGGTTATTGATTGTTGTTTTGAACTTTAACATAACATTATCATCAAATTCCTTAAATGTTGGAATAACAGAATTCCTAATCATGTTCCTATGATAATTTTCACTAGAATTAGATGAATCCTCTCTATACTCTATAGAATTTTTTTGTGCATAATTTATAATATCAATTTTTAAAACATTAAGTAATGGCCTAAATATTTTTTTTGAACTTGATGAAATTCCTAATAATCCGTTAATTCCTGATCCTCTAGAAGAATTAATAAGATATGTCTCAATTTGGTCATCTAAATGGTGAGCAGTAACTAAAAAATCAAAATTAAACTTAGATAAAATATCATCAAACCAATCATATCTTAGTTTTCTTGCCCCCTCCTGAATACCCATTTTATTCTTTTTACAAAATTCAACTGTATTAAATTCATTACTGTGGCAATGAATTTTATGCTTTAAACTCCATTTTTTGACAAAATCTTGATCTATATCACTCTCTTTTGATCTTAATTTAAAGTTGCAGTGTGCAACAGAAAAGTTTAAATTATTTTTTAGGAAAAGGTTTGCAAGAACCATGCTGTCAACTCCCCCGCTTAAAGCAATTAAAAAATTACATTTTTCAAATGCTTTGACCTTCTCTTTTAAAATTTTTTCAATTTTATGTTCCACTTGGTAAAAATAATTAAAGTTTAACCAAATAACTGCCTAATAATATTTTGCATTAAAAAAAAAATTCTGAAATTGTAACATATTATCTACATTGGAAGACACTAACAAAAAGGTTTTACCTCTACAAATAGCGATGTTACCTCTAATCTTTTTGGTAACTCTATTATCTTTTAACCTATATGCTAACGTATTTATTTATGATGCAGATCCATTAGCTGGTTCAAGTCAATTTATTCTTATACTAAGCGGAGCTTTTGCAGCTATGGTTGGTCAGAGATATAATGTTTCTTATAAAGATGTGATTAATAGCATCTCAAATAGTATTAAATCAGTTACACCAGCACTTATTATATTATTATGGGTGGGAGCTCTAGCTGGTACATGGATGATTAGTGGAATCATTCCTTCAATGGTATACTATGGATTAAAAATTCTTGACCCCAATATATTTTTACCAGCATGTATAGTTATATGTTCAATTATTTCAGTTGCAACTGGAAGCAGCTGGACAACATCAGCAACTGTTGGTATAGCCCTTGTAGGTATTGGAAAGGCTTTGGGAATACCAGCAGGAATGGTGGGTGGAGCAGTAATAGCTGGTGCTTATTTTGGAGATAAATTATCTCCCCTGAGTGATACTACAAATTTAGCTGCTGCAGTCTCAAAAGTAGATTTATTTAAACATATTAAATATTTGACACATACAACAATTCCAAGTATTTCAATTACTCTAATAGTCTTTATTGTACTTGGTATTTATCAGACATCCAATGGAGTAACTGACAATTCTTTTTTAATTGAAACAATTGAAAACACTTTTAATATTTCTTTAATACTATTTATTGTACCAATTATTGTGTTAATAATGATTGTAAAAAAGACCCCACCAATAAAAGCACTTACTATAGGTACACTTTTAGGAGCATTATTTGCTATTTTGTTTCAACCACAGATAATTAACGAGCTCTCAGATTCCTCAAATACCACAATAATTGCTTCATACAAAGTAGTAATTGATACTATTACAAGTAATGTGTCTATCACTACTGAAAGTGAAATTTTAAATGAACTTTTTTCTACTGGCGGTATGATAGGGATGTTAAACACTATTCTTTTAGTTATGGCCACGATGATTTTTGGAGGTTCTATGGATGCAATTGGTGCTATTAAATCTATAAGCAAAGCGTTATTAAATTGGGCTGATAATATTTTTAAATTATTTGCTAGTACTGTAGCATCTTGTCTAGCATTAAACTTAACTGCCTCGGATCAGTATTTATCAATTGTTGTCTCAGGTAAGATGTTTGAAAAAGCTTATAAGGATAAAAAGCTTGCGCCTGAAAATTTAAGTAGAACTTTAGAGGATTCAGCCACTGTTACTTCTGCTTTAATTCCATGGAATTCATGTGGTGCATATCACTCATCTGTTTTAGGAGTTAGTGTTGGTGAGTACTTTATATATGCAATATTTAATTGGATTAGTCCATTTATGACATTGTTATTTGCAGCATTTAGAATAAAAATCAGGACTTTAGCAAACAAAAACTAATTATCTAACCTCATATTTGTATTTTTGTTAAATACAAAACTTGTATGAATAGCAAGAAAAAAGCTAATAAGAGTAAGTTTAAAGTTGTATTTGGATACATTTTATTATTCTCATCTCTAGTTCTGTTTACTTCATTCATTTCCTACATTTTTAATTGGAAAATAGACCAAAGTAATGTTGATATGATTTTTGATAGAGATATTGAGGTTGAAAATCTTTTGGGTAAAACTGGAGCTTATATAAGCCACCTTTTTATTTATAAACTTTTTGGAATTTCGAGTTTTATACTTCCAATAATTTTATTTGTATCATCTTACTATATATTATTTAATAAAAAAATATTTGATCTCTTTGGAAAGATTAATTGGCTTTTGTTGTTGTTAATCTGGACTACAATATTAAGTGGTTTTTTAAGGAGTTATTTTCCAGTTCAGTCAGGACTTGTAGGATTTGAAGTTAATTTATTTTTGGAATCCTATATAGGAAGGACAGGTATATTACTAATACTAATATTTTCATTTATTATTTCCATTGCAATATTATTTAATGTTACTCCATCTGGCACCCTAGATTTAGTTTCTAATTTGTTCAATTCTAAAGAGTCTGATATTTTAAATTCAGAAGTTGGTCTAGATGAAGATAATAATGATGAAAATATACCAGATGAAAATTTAATTGAAGATTATACACATCCAGATAATAATTTAGATTCTGACGATATTTCAATAGAAGTTGAAAAAATAAATCAAGAAGAAGTAACATCAAAAAATATTGATTTTTCCAATGTTAATTCTAAAAAATTTGATCCTACTCTTGATTTAAGAAACTTCAAAAATCCCAGTATTGATGTTCTAAAAGACTATGGAGATGGAACAATTAAAATAGATCAGGAAGAACTAGAATCAAATAAAAATAGAATTGTTGACACACTAAAGAACTATAATATTGGCATTAAGCAAATAAAAGCTACAATTGGCCCAACAGTAACTCTTTACGAGATTATTCCAGATGCTGGTATTCGTATTTCAAAGATTAAAAACCTAGAAGATGATATAGCATTATCACTTTCGGCTTTAGGAATTAGAATTATAGCTCCAATTCCAGGAAAAGGCACAATTGGTATTGAGGTTCCAAATAAAAAGAAGTCGATTGTATCAATGAAGTCCTTATTATCCTCAAAAAAATTCATTGAATCAGAAATGGAACTTCCGATCACACTTGGTAAGACTATTAGCAATGAAACTTTTATTGTTGATTTAACAAAAATGCCACACTTACTTATGGCAGGTGCTACTGGGCAGGGTAAATCTGTTGGAATAAATGCTATTTTGACCTCTCTACTTTACAAGAAACATCCTGCAGAGGTTAAGTTTGTTTTAGTTGATCCAAAAAAAATTGAACTATCAATTTTTAATAAAATTGAAAGACATTATTTGGCAAAACTTCCAGAGTCTGATGATGCTATTATAATTGAAAATGATAAAGTGATAAATACACTTAATTCACTTTGTAGAGAGATGGATAAAAGATATGAGCTACTTAAGGATGCAATGACAAGAAATATTAAAGAATACAACGATAAGTTTATTACAAGAAAATTAAATCCTGAAAATGGTCATACTTTTTTACCATATATAGTCCTAGTTATTGATGAGTTTGCCGATTTAATTATGACAGCAGGTAAAGAGGTTGAGACGCCACTTGCAAGACTAGCACAGCTATCAAGAGCTGTTGGAATTCATTTAATTATTGCTACGCAAAGACCATCTGTAAATGTTATAACAGGACTAATTAAGGCCAATTTCCCAGCAAGAATAGCGTTTAGGGTAACCTCTAAAATTGACTCTAGAACAATTTTAGATACTGGAGGTGCTGAGCAACTAATTGGTAGAGGTGATCTTCTTTATTCACAATCAAATGATTTAACTAGAATTCAATGTGGTTTTATAGATACTTCTGAGGTTGAAAAACTTTCAGAATATATAGGTTCACAAACTGGTTATGAATCCGCTTATATTTTGCCTGAGTTTTCGAAAGATGACAGCGGCGAGTCTTCAAATATATCTATTGAAGATAGAGATTCTATGTTTGATGAAGCTGCTAGGGTAATTGTTACAAACCAACAAGGGTCTGCTTCATTACTTCAAAGAAAGCTAAAGCTTGGTTATAATAGGGCTGGAAGATTAATTGACCAAATGGAAGATGCTGGAATTGTTGGACCATTTGAAGGCAGCAAACCAAGACAAGTTTTAATTTCAGATTTAAACTCTTTAGAGAACTTATTAAGTGAGATCAAGAAGTAATTTAATTAATTTTCTATTATTAGGTTTATTTAGCTTTTTTAGTCTTAATGGACAAAATAGTGGAATTCAATTATTAGAAGAGGTAATGAATAATGCAATGAATATTGAAGATTCTTATTACAAATTTAATATTACATCAGAAAATGAAAATAATTTATTACCATTAAGCGGTGAGCTATATATTAAAAAAGAGAAGTACTTTATTGATACTGAAGAAATTGATCAGATTTTTGATGGTGATAAGCTTTATACTATTATTCATGAAAACGAAGAAATAATTGTTTCATCTGACTCAAACACTTTTTTTAATTTCACTCCTAAACAAATTTTTAATTTTTTTAAAGATGACTTTGAAATAGAAATAGAAGAAAGTCAAGATTTTTCCCTTAATTTAACTGCAAGTAATTTGATTCAAGAAGATTTAATCTATGAAATAATTATTGATTCAAATTTATTATCAATTAAAAGAATTGATATAAAAAATAGAGTCAATCTAATTTTAAGTAGTTTTTTAACATTAAGTTATAAATACAATTTATCTCTTCCATCTTCTTTATTTAAATTTGATAAAAATAAGTTTAACGATTACATGCTAATTGAAAATTGAAAATTTTAGATAAATACATATTAAGGTTTTACTTAACTAGATTTCTAGGTGTCTTTGCTATTTGTTTTTTAATATTTATTATTCAAACATTCTGGCTTTACATAGATGAGCTTGCGGGTAAGGGGTTAGACATAATTACAATAGGAAAGTTTTTTATTTACTTCTCTCCTAAGCTTGTGCCATTAGTTCTTCCACTATCTATATTACTTGCATCACTTATTACTTATGGAACCCTTTCTGAAAATTATGAATTTATTGCAATGAAGTCTAATGGTATTTCAATTGTGAGAAGTATGGTGGCATTATTTATTTTTCATGTTTTTCTAGGAATAGGATCATTCTATTTTTCAAATCATGTAGTAACCTTAGGAGAATTAAAATCATATAACTTAAGAAAGAATCTTGCTAAGTTGAAACCTACATTAAGTATTAGAGAGGGAATATTCAATGATATTGGTGATTTAAATATTAAGGTTTCAAGAAAATATGGAGATAATGAACAGTTTTTAGAAGATGTAATTCTACATTCAATTTCTGAAGATGAAATTAACAGAATTGTTGTAAAGGCTAAGACAGGCGAGGTAAGAAACTTAAATGATAATTATCTTCAATTGGTTCTGAAAAATGGAAATAGATATGAAGACTTAAATCCATCTTCTGCTTCAGAAAAGCAAAAATATCCCCATTCTAAGGCTTCATTTGATGAATATATTTTAAATATTGACATTTCAGATTTCAATAATGTTAATCTTGATGAAGAAAATTATAAGTCAACTTATAAAATGCAGAAAATTAATCAACTTAAAACTAGCTCTGATACACTAGAAATCAAGTTTAATAAAGAAATTGAAATATTTTCTGAAAGTTTCTTAATTGGTCATACTATAAGGAAACTTCCAGACTTATACCCCAACCAAGTTCAGAATTTGGACTATAATTTAAACTCATCATTTATAGGGATTCTAGATAGTCCAGAACCTTATGAATTAAATAGCGTACTTACAAGGGCAAATAATGAAGTAGACATATATTTAAGGCAACTTGATAATAAAAAGAAGACATTTTTTCTGCAGCAAAAACTTATTAATCTTCATAAACTAACTATCAATGAAAGATATAGCTTAATCTTTGCATGTATATTTTTATTTTTAATAGGAGCATCGCTTGGAGCAATTATTAGAAAGGGTGGTTTAGGTTTGCCTTTAGTTTTATCTATTGTTATATTCCTTACATATCATTACATAGGTGTTTTTGGAAAAAATGCAGCTGAAGATAATTCTTTAAGTCCATTCATTGGAAGCTGGATCTCAACTTTTATAATTGCACCCTTTGCAATCTATTTAACTAAAATTGTATCGATGGATAGAGGTTTTAATTTCAGTTTCTTTGATAGACTTTACTTAATCTTTAAAAATATTAGAAGTAAGAATGAACAAAATTAAACTTGATAAGATTGAAGATGCAATAAAATCCATCAAAAACGGTGAAATAATAATTGTTGTTGATGATGAAAATCGTGAAAATGAAGGTGATTTCATAACTGCTGCTGAAACAATAAATTCAGACAAAATTAATTTTATGGCTAAACACGGAAGAGGTTTAATCTGTGTGCCAATGTCTGAAAACTTGTGTGCTAAACTTAATCTTGAAAAGATGGTACCTAACAACACAGATCCACTTGAAACAGCTTTCACGGTTTCTGTAGATTTAAAAGGGAATGGTGTTACATCTGGCATTTCAGCCTCAGATAGATCTAAAACAGTCCAAGCTCTTGTTGATAGCAATACTAAACCAGATGACCTTCAAAGACCTGGACATGTATTTCCTTTAATTGCTAAAGATGGTGGTGTACTAAGAAGAACTGGCCATACTGAAGCTGCAATTGATTTTGCTAGACTAGCTGGTTTTAAGTCAGCAGGTGTTATTGTTGAAATTATGAATGACGATGGTTCAATGTCTAGACTGCCTGAACTCTATAAAGTTGCAAAAAAATTTAATCTTAAAATTGTTTCAATTGAAGATCTTGTTGCTTACAGGATGAAAAATGATAGTTTAATTGATAAAATTTTTGATGAAAATATAAAGACAAGTTTTGGTGAATATCGATTAAGAGCATTTAAACAAACTAATAATGACCAGGTACATATTGCACTTACCCTTGGGGACTGGAAATCATCTGAGACTATTTTAACTAGGGTCAACTCATCTATGAATGATAATAATGTAACTAAGATCTTAAAAGGGACTAATGAAATTAAATATGATGAAATTTTTAAAAAAATAAATGATGAAGGTAAGGGAGCAATTATTTTTATAAACCAGAGTCAATCTCCAAAAAATATAATTGATAAGTTAAAGTCTTTAATTGAACCATTAGAAAAACCTAAAATTGACTTTAGAGACTTTGGAATAGGTGCTCAAATACTTCATGAAATTGGTATTTCAAAAATTAATTTACTTACTAATTCTAAACAAAAACCAAGAATAGGTTTATCTGGTTATGGACTTAGTATAGAAAATTATTCTAAGTATTAAATGTATCAAGCCAGAGCTTAACTGCCATATATGACACCATAATTAGGAGTGTAATTCTAATTACCTTATCTCCCTTCTTTACAGACCATCTACTAGATAACCATGCTCCTACTACTGAACCCAGAACCATCCAAAAACCAACCATCCATAGTATTTTACCATCTAGAGCAAATATTAAAACTGCTGCAATAGAATATATAAATACTGAAAATGCTTTAACTGAATTTGTTCTTAATAAGTTCATTCTATTTATTTGAGTTAAAAGTAACATTATTACAATACCAACACCTGCTTGTAAAAAACCTCCATAAACTCCTATAAAGAAGAACCCAATTAGTCCTCCAATAAGATACTTACCTGACAGTCTCTCAGGAAGATCTAGAGAAGCAATTGATTTAGATCTAAATACAATTATAAGTCCAACTGAAATCATGATAATTGCTAGAAATCTCTTAAATGTATCACCATCAATATTAATAGCAATTCTTGCTCCTATGATAGCACCAAAAGTAGCTACTATTCCAAAATACAAACCCCATGGATGGGTTGTAATACCTTTACTTCTGTAACCATAACTAGCAACTAATGCAGCAGTTATTACCATAAGTCTGTTTGTACCATTAGCAGTAGCCTCATCAAGGCCTAAGAAAAGAATTAGAACAGGCAAAGTAACAAGAGAACCACCACCTGCAAGTGTATTAACAACACCAGCAAAAAGACCGATACTAACTAAAATTAAAATTGAATTTATATCTAAAAGCATGATATAAATAACAAGATAATTCTTTTTTATTTACATAAAGTTTTAAATATTTTTTTATTATCAAAATCATGTATATTTGCAACTCAATTGGAGAAATGGCAGAGTGGTCGAATGCGGCAGTCTTGAAAACTGTTGAGGGTCACACCTCCGGGGGTTCGAATCCCTCTTTCTCCGCAAAACCTTGAGAGCAATATACTTTCAAGGTTTTTTTTATTATTTTAGAATCTAAGTATGAAACTTAACTCTAAAAATATTGGCCTAATTTCAGGTCCTTTGGCATTCATTTTAGTATTGTTATTTTTTCAACCTGAGGGTTTGAACTCAGAGGCAAATGCAGTTTTAGCATCGACAATTTGGATAGCAATTTGGTGGATAACTGAAGCTATTCCTATTGCAGTTACTGCTCTTATTCCTATTGTATTATTCCCATTAACTGGAGGATTAGGACTTTCTGAAACGACAGCCTCTTTTGGTCATAAATATGTTTTTCTTTATGTGGGAGGATTTATTATAGCAATAGCAATTCAGAAATGGAACTTACATAAAAGAATTGCTCTTAACATAATAAACGTTATTGGAACTAGTGTAGTTAATATTATTCTTGGGTTTATGATGGCAACTGCTTTTATGTCTATGTGGATATCTAACACTGCAACAGCTGTTATGATGCTGCCTATTGCTTTAGCAATTGTTTCGCAACTTAAAGACAATCCTGAAACAGATAAAGATGAAAATAAAATCTTTGGTAAAGCGTTAATGTTAGGTATTGCATATAGTGCTTCAATAGGAGGTGTTGCAACTTTAATTGGTACACCCCCTAATTTAGTTTTAGCCGGAGTAGTTCAAGAATCATTTGGATATGAAATAACTTTCGCTCAATGGTTTAAATTTGGTCTTCCTATCTCTATAATACTTCTATTTTTATGTTGGAAGTACTTAACAAGTATTGCATTTAGTTTTAAACAAAAAGCTTTTCCAGGAGGTCGAGCAGAAATATCAAAACAATTAAATAAGCTAGGTAGAATTTCCTATGAGGAGAAGCTAGTAGCAATAGTTTTTGCTTTAACAGCATTTGCGTGGGTTACAAGAGATAATCTTTTAAAACTTTTAGTTCCTGTTATTGATGATACAATTATAGCAATGATCAGTGCTGTTATAATTTTTCTACTACCAACAAAAAATAAAAAAAGAAGACTCCTTAACTGGGAAGAGGCAGTTAAACTTCCATGGGGAATTCTACTATTATTTGGTGGAGGAATGGCCTTAGCAGCTGGATTTAAAGATAGCGGATTAGCCTTATGGATTGGTACACAAATGACTTTATTAGATGGTGTTTCTCTTTTTCTCTTAGTTTTCATTTTAATTGCATCTGTTAACTTCCTTACTGAGATAACATCTAATTTAGCAACCACTGCAATGCTATTACCAGTTTTATACCCTATGGCAATGACAATTGACGTTCATCCATTTATTTTAATGGTTTCTGCTACTGTAGCTGCTTCATGCGCATTTATGCTTCCCGTAGCCACTCCTCCTAATGCAGTAGTCTTTGGTTCAGGTTATCTCAGAATTCCTGATATGGTTCGTGTTGGAATTTGGATGAATGTATTATCGATTTTACTATTAACACTTTTTGTATATTTTATTCTTCCATATTTATGGGATTTTAACCCTATGAAGTATATAATACCAACAAAATAATATCATAGTTTTTATTAGCTTTATATATGAGGTTAGCTATACTTACCGCAATATTGTTTTTTTATGTTACTCCTATATATACTCAAGAAGGGTCAAAAATTGATTTAAAAAATGTAAATGTTGCTTCAGAAAGGCTTCCTACAATTTTTCTTTTTGGAGATGAATACACAGTAAGAGATAGGAGTGAGTTTTTATCTAGTTTATTAAAATCTCATTTTTTACAGACCTGATTTAAAGATTGTAATTGACCTTGAAGAATTTATATCAAAAAGAATTTTTAGCTTCAAGCATAATGGTGCCATTAAAATTAATGTTAATTCAAAAAGATTAAGAAGTCAGAATGCTTATAATGTTTTTACAGGCACAACCCAACAATATAAATCCGACAATAACGTTAAATTAACAAAGCTTATAAATAATATTAAAACCGTAAGGATTGATAGTAGCTTAGAGGGAGTAGTGTCAAGAAGAGCATTAAAAAATGAAATCTATGTTATACAGAGACAATTAGATAGTTTGAATGTTGAAATTAAAAATGATACAATAATTGTTGATAAAAGAAATGAAAAAGAACTAAGAAGACTTTTAAGAAAAAAAACTAAATTAAATAAAGAATTTGACAGAACACCTATTGTTGAAATCAATATTTTTACAAACTAACTATATCAAATTTAATTTTATCTCCAGTTCTTAATTGTGCCAAATTATTTAAAGATTTTTCAGCTAATTGAAGAATTCTAGGATATCCCCCTGTTGTTTGACAGTCTCTATGAAGTATAATTATTTGTCCGGAAGGAGTTAATTGAACAGTCCCTGGTATAACTCCAGATGATATTATTGAGTTAACACCATCTTCTATTTTTTCCTTTAAATTATAAGCCATTCTATTATTTATACCGATTGAAAATTCTTGATTTTTAAGTTTCTTAATAGACTCCTTATTAAGACAATTAAATTCTGGACCTCTAAATACTTTTATATTCTTATTCAACCTAAATTTTTGATCAATTGATTTATAAGTTAGATTACTGTCATTTGCTTCAAATTTAACTTCATCACCCTTTTCAATTACACTAGAATCGCTTATCTGAGAATAGTAGGATCTACTTCCAAGAACTTTATCTACTTTAATATCTCCTTTAATTGATATATAGCATCTAGAGCCAATAGATGAGTTATTTAATTTAAGTATATCTCCTTTATTAACCTCAACAGGGGTATATAAACTTATTCTACTTTCATTTAACATTGGATTAAAATCAGAGCCTGTAATACATATGAAAGTGGGTTTTTCAAACTTAATAGTAGGGCCAATAAGTGTAGCCTCTATTAAGGGATTATTTATAGGATTATCAATAATAAGATTTGCAATCTGAGCACTTTCCTTATCCATATAACCTGAAGATGGAACTCCAATATTACGATAACCAAATCTGCCATCATCCTGAATTGTTGTGTAAAGTCCTCTTGAAATAAATTTGATCATAACTCTATTAATTTTGGTTTATCAAGTCTATTAATAAAAGATTTGTATTGAGATTTAGAAATTTCTACAAATTGTATCTTATCTCCTGGCCTACTAAAACATGGATGTTTTGAATTGAGATTAAAAAATTCTAATGGTGAATTACCAATAATATGCCATCCTCCTGGGCTTTGTCTAGGATATATACATGTTTGATCTAGAGCTAGACCAATTGAGCCTTTTCTGATATTTAATGAAGGTTTTTCTTTTCTTTCACAATGAAGTTTTTTATCAGTTTTACCCAGATACATGAATCCAGGCAAGAACCCCATTGAAAGGACATCATATGTTCTTGATAAATGAGCATCTATTATATCTCTTACTGAAATGTTGTTTAAATCAGATAGAAAATTAATATCAGTTGCAAATTCCAAATCATAACAGACAGGTATTTCCCAGACTTTAATAGCTCTATCATAATTATTAATTTTTTCATAATCTATCAATTTTATTTTGTCAACTATTTCATCAATTGAAGTTCTATTTAAGTCAATTATTATCAGAATAGATTTTATTGATTGTACACAATCTTTAATATCATCTTTACATAAACTCAAAATTTCAGTTTTATATGAGGAAATCAAACTTGTTAAACTTGAATTAAGTTCGTCTTTCCATGAAACTAATATTGAGTTTTCATTTAGATTAAAGAATTCCATTACTTTTTGTTTTTAAAGGCTTTATTAATCTCTTTAAGAATTTCAATAGAATTATCAGTATCAGAATGAATACATATTGTATCTACTTTAATTGATTTGTAAACACCATTTATCGACTTAATCTTTTTTGAATCAATAATACTAGCAATTTGGTTTATAACTGATTTAGGATTATTAATCAAGGCACCTTTTTCATTCCTGGATACTAGAGTCAGATTATCATTATAAGCTCTATCACCAAATGCCTCATACATTATTTTAAACCCTTTTTCTAAAGCAGATTTTTCAATTTCTGAATTATATGGTAAATAAATATTACACTCTTCCTTATAACCAATAATGGTGTCTAAATAAAAGTCAGCTAAATCCTTATCACTAAACATTTCATTGTAAAGAGCACCATGAGCTTTAATGTGATGAAGTTTTTTTCCATATGATATAGCAATTGAATTAAGTGTTTCAATCTGATCTATTAAACTGTAATAAAGATCTAATCTTGAAATATCAATTTTTTTTCTTCCAAAGCTTTCCTTATCTGGATAAGATGGGTGTGCACCAATTTCAACATCATTTTTTATTGAAATTTCCACACATTCAATCATACTTTGAGAATCTCCTGCATGACCACCACATGCAATATTACATGAGTTAATAAGAGGCATTATTAAATGCTCATTATTAAGTCCTTCTCCAAGATCACAATTAATATTCATCATTGGAAAATTAAAATTAGTCCTCTTATTCCTAAAATTATTGTAATCATTATGATTATAATTCCAAATATATTTTGATATCTATATCCATACTCTTTTGCAATTATACTATTATTGTTTACTAACCATAATAAAATAATTGCAATTATCGGAAGAAGTAAACTATTAGAGAATTGAGCAAACTTTATTATTTCTATTGGGTTTAGCTCAATCAAAGAAATAACTACTCCAAAAATTAAAACAATCATCCATACAAGTCTAAATTTGAAAGATTTCATTGAATCTTTCCAGCCAAAACAACTTTTTGCTACATATGCCGCTGCTAAAGGAGCTGTAATTGAAGATGTTATACCTGATGCAAATAGACCAATTCCAAGAAAATAAATTGCAAATTTTCCATATAATGGCTCAAGACCCCTTGCTAAATCAATTACACTTTTAACATCCTGAGTATTTACAGATGCTGCTGTAACAATTATTGAAAGAGAAACAATACCACCTAAAAAAATTGATATAAAACTTTCAATTCTTGCTGTTTTAAGTTTTTTAATAGAATCCCATTTCTCAGTTACTAATGATGAATGTAAAAAGATGTTATAAGGGACAACAGTTGTTCCAATTAAACCTAGTACTATCAGAATACTATTTTCATCAAAACTAGGAATAAACATTCCCTCAATTAGAGATTTTAAATTAGGCTTTGTAATTATCGCAGTTATTAAAAAAGAAACACTCATTGTTAAAACCAAGAAAATCAGAGATTTCTCTATTAATTTATAGTTTCCTTGAAACAGAATTAAAAATGCAGATATACCAATGAAAAAAGGGATATAGCTAATTGAGTCATTGTTAATTATTCCTGATATACCTAATGATGCCCCTGTAATGTTTCCAGCTTCATAAGCAGCATTTCCAATTAGTATGGATGAGACTATTAGTACTATCAAAAATTTATTAAGATAAATCGACTTTATTGATTTACTTATAACTTCCGCTACATTCATCTTTGTTACTAATCCTACTCTTAGAGACAGCTCCTGAAGAAATATGGTTGCAAAAATTGATAGAACTAATGCCCATATCAAAGAATAACCATAGGATATACCTGCAATGGTGCAAAGAGTTACAGTTCCAGGTCCAATAAATGCAGCAGCAATTAATATTCCTGGGCCTATTTCTTTAATCCATTTCATTAAGGGACTCTTATCTTGTCACCAAGTAAAATTGCATTTAGAAATAATCTATTAGTTCCATACCATGATCCTCTAAAATTAGGGTTATTAGAGAAAAGAATTGCCCTCCCTGAACCAATCTTTGATACAAGTAATGAAACTGTTTTATCAATCTTTTTAGCGTTATTCTCAGTAATAAAACCATCAATTAATGGATTGGGAGTATATCTAACTACTGATGAATATTCATTTTTAGATGGTTTAATCCACACAGTATTATTTTTATAAACAGGTACAATAGGATCTTCATATCCAAAACCCAATGGATGAGACATATCAATTTGAGCATTTAAAATTATTCCACCAATTTGCTCTTTACCCCTATTATCAGAAGCGTCAATGTATGGCTTAAATTCATTTTCATTATTACTTTTTTCAGTCTTATATAGTTCTTCATCTACAATTTTTGAATCAATTAAAAATTTAGACCCTGTACCAATTGAGATAATAGTATTACCTCTACTTACCCAATTTTTAATTTTATTAATCTGTGATTCATTAAAATTGTAATTACCTGAAACAATAACCATTGAAGTATAGTCATCAAGATCAACTCTATTAAAATTTCTAATAGGAATTTTTGTGATTGGCATTCCTACCCTTTGGTCTAAAAGGTGCCAAACTTCACCTGCTTCATATGCTCTAACTCCAGTTCCAATCAACATCATTGTTTTTTGTTTCTCAAGTGGAACTACAAATCTACTTCCCAAATCTATTCCTTCGGAACTAAGTCCTGAAGAGACTGAATAGATATCAATCATATATTCGTTTTGAATTTTTTGAAGAGTTTCAAATAATTTATTTGAGTTAATCTTTTGAAGACTTACAGGAATAATAAGTGATCCATAATCAAATGATTTTAATCCCTGAGAGGTATTTATCTTAAAAGGTTTAAAAGAAGTAGAAACTAGTATATCATTATCTAATAATTTATTTATAACTGCAGGAATATTATAATCTATAGAATTAATTATATAACTATACTCAGCTTTACTGACTTGATTAGTATTAAAAATATCATCTAAACCTTTAACTTGATTACCCTTCAATTCTCTTAATGCAGGAGAATAATCAATATCATAGAAATTAGCAATTGACCATGATGATGCATCATAAAAAACACTATCTCTAAATTCAGTATTTGTCTCAAAGATTGATCTAACAGTCCTATAGTTTTTTTGTTTAGTTGGAACAAAAAAGTCATTACCATTTCTTGTGACCTTTAAATCATGTATTAAAAGTTTATCAATAAATGCTTTAGTCTTATTTCTATCCTTACCTAGTGTAAATGAATAACCTTTTATTCTCTTTTTATCAGCATCAGTTAATGCTGTAGCAAAAAATCTTTGCTGATATTCCATTAATTCACCTTTCATAGCAACAGAAGCTTTAATAGTAGTCATTCCTGATACATATTGGTTTCTTATTGTAAATGGAAAAGTAATTTCTCCAAATTGTGTTTTTTGTTTATGCCCTCTTGAACTAGCTTGTTCAAATAGCATCCCAATACCACCAAGAAGATCCGCATAAGAAGAGTGATAGCCAGGGTATGTCTTATCAAATGCTTCTTTAGAAAAGTACATTGAACCTATTTCATCAAGTCCTTTTGCGAAGAATGAACCAAATAAAGTCTCAAAATATTCATAGTTCTCTTGAGGTATTACTGGGTCTTTTGCAGCATGTGTCTTCCAAGGCACAAAAAAATATGTACTATTAGTTCCCATCTCATGAAAATCCATAGTTACATTCGGGTACCAATTATGATGAAAATTAATTTTACCTCTTGTTTCTGGATGAATTCCCAACAGAACATCTCTATTTAAATCAAACCAATAATGATTTGTTCTACCACCAGGCCAATATTCATTGTGCTCAGCATCTTGTGGGTCGTCAACAAGCGGTGAACCTTTATAACTATTAACCCATTGAGTATGTCTATCCCTACCATCTGGATTTATAGTAGGATCAATCAAAACTATTGAATTGTCAAGATAGTCTTGAATTTCTTGAGATTTAGATGCAACTAAAGTATAGGCAGTAAGCATTGCAGCTTCTGAGCTAGACGGCTCATTACCATGAACATTATAACCTAAATTAATTATTACAGGAAAATTATCTGGCTTTTGTGAATCTATATAGCCTTCATATTCTGGCTTTAAGTATGAGATATGACTTTTTCTAATTTCCTCTAGATTTTCAATTTTCTCTGGTGAACTTAATATTAGATAAATTAATTTACGCCCCTCATGGGAAGTTGCATATTGAAACATATCTGCTTTATCAGATGTTTCAGATAAATATTCCATGTATGACACAATTAAGTCATGTCTTGTATGCATTTCCCCAATTGGATATCCAAGAAACTTCTCGGGAGACATAATATCATTATCAAAAGGGGCATATTTAGAAAAATAGTAATCTTGTGAAAAGATTGAACTGATAAATAATAGGTTAAGTAGTATAATTTTTTTCATAGTTTAGAATTTAATCGTTATCTAGGGCTTTTTCAATTATTGACTTTAAATACATTTTATGAGCTCGAGTTGATATATTTCCTTTAGAGTTAATAGAATTCATTATATCGTTAAGATTTAATAGAGAAAGAGATTTAGCATGATTTTTATAACTTTTACCATTATCATTACTGACTATATCAATAAGTCGTTTTGTATATATTATCTGTAGATTTTGTCTAAAACTATCAACATCTCCTTCAAAATTAGAAAAGATTGAATTGTTTATATCAGTCATAAATTCTGATAATTTGTATTTGTTACCATAAAGTTCAGAATCCTTTAATCTTTGAAGTGTATTAGGAGCTAATAATTGACTTAATACTCTAGCTTGATTAGATAAAATTAAATCATGAATTTTTGGATCCTCAGAACCACTATTAAAATCAAAGCCTCTTCTTTGCCTAGCTAAGTAATTAAAAATATCAAAGGGAATTTTATAACTATCAGAAGAAAAGATATATTTATCTAAAGCTTCAAAAGCTCGCCTTTGATCCTTATAACTTACAGGTCTATATGGCTTTTTAGAACCTTTTTGACCGATTACTGATCTTTCAACATATACTCCACCTATAAATTTAGAGATTGTTGAAGCTGCACTTGCATATTGTGAGTTAAGGTTAAAAAATGCTCTTCTAAGATCCTCATAAGTATTTCCAGGTTTTTGAAATTTATCTTTTATGTCATTAAATAAATCATTGACAAGATCCATCCTATCAATAGAATAACTTATTGGGTCGGATGACATATCGTTTGTTTGAACTCTAGGGTCAATTCCCCTAGATGAATATAGTATATCAGCATCATTTCCAAAAATAAGTAAAGGATCTGTTGATCTTGACAAAACTTCATTTCTTTCCAGTACTGATTTGAAAGGTTTATAGCCAAACTCAATTGCCCATTCGTCATAGTGTCCAACAGAAGAGTCAGCATATGGTGATTTAATTTTTGGATTGGGATTTAAATTAAGGGCGGGATAATCCATAACTGAGCCTGAAATTGCTTTTCCTTTTAATTTTTCACTATCATAAAGATCTTTAGGAGAATAAATACTACTTGATTTCATATTATGATTTAACCCTAAAGTATGTCCAACCTCGTGCATTATTAAATACATCATTGATTGTTTTTCTAGCTCTTGTAAATCGTAATTATCTCCATTTAAAGTAATAAAAGTTCTTCCAAAGTTAATGTTGTCGTGAAGTATACTTCCTGCAGAACAGACAAAGTTACTATGATCATGGTTATGATTATAATTACTTGTATTCATTATTGTAGCTGCATCAGAATATAGTTTGTCATAAAAAACTCTATTTGTAAAAAAAACAAACTCTAACATAATATCAGCAGCAATAATTTCTCCAGTTTTAGGATTTACCATACTAGGTCCATAACCTCCAAACGGTGGATCGGGTGATGAGGTCCATCTCAATACATTATAGCGAATGTCTCCTGCGTCCCAATCTGCATCATCAGGCTGAATCTTTACTTCAATCGCATTTTTAAACCCCGCTTTCTCAAAAGCATAATTCCATTGAAGTACTGCTTCTTTTATTGTCTCTCTCCATTCAATTGGAGTTGAGTTTTCAATCCACCACGTAATTGGTTTAACCGGTTCTGAAATTTCTAAACTTGGATTTTTCTTAATTAACTTCCATCGATTAATTAAATCTCTGTAATTTGTTGTTCCAGGATTTGTAAGATCATCTACCTGAGTTGTAAAATATCCAACTCTTTGATCATCAAGTCTTATTTCATAATCTTCTTCTGGCATTTCAATTAAAGTGTGAAAAGTTTTCATTGAAACATACCTTGAATCTGAAACTGAATTGGAACCACTGGACAAAATATTTGGATTATTATATACATAATCTGTTTTAATATTCAGATTCTCTGGATAATTCCTGATATCAATGATTTTAGATTTTACTTTATCTAAAGAACCTAAACTAAAAGCCGTCTTAGATTGATTAGGTCCTGACGGACGCTTTACTCGAGTTAATGATTCAGATAGGAATAGATTATTTGCATCAATTAAGTATGTTCCATTTTCCTTGTCATAAAAATCAATTTTTGAGCTAGATATTATAGCATTACTAACATTTGCTTCCCTTGATTTATACAATGGATTGTTTTCATCAAAATAGAAATTAGTATTTTTAAATGATATCTCAATCCTATCAAAGAATTTTTTAAAGTTTATGATCTTCTCCTGATTATATAATCCTCTAAAACCACCTGCTTGAACTATACCATCTGCAATTTGAGATCCGTAAATAAAATCTTTGTTTAACTGTTCATCCCTGATTAATATTTGAATTTTACCGGATATAGTGTCTTGGTATATATCAAATAAACCCTCTATTAATCTACTTTGTTTTGTAACTTCTTCAAATGACTTTTCTTTTTTCTCTTCTTTGTTAGCATCATCTTTTTTCTCTTCCTGAGCAAATGAAAAACTTCCAAGTAAGATAAAAGCTAAAGTTATATACAATAATCTTTTCATAATTCTAGTTTTTATAAATATATGGATTTTGAATTCTTTTAACACTTGAAATATAATCATTTAGTTATATTTGGACGAATAAAAAATTTTTCAAAAATGAAAAATCGTATCATTCTTTTATTTTTATTATTTGCATTTAATTTGGCTTTTCCTCAAGGTAAACTTCAAACAATAAATCAAATAGTTTCAGAAGCAGAAAATAATTCTCAACTTGAAACTTTAGCACATGAGCTAATGGATCAAATTGGACCTAGACTTACAGGGACCCCTCAAATGCAATTAGCACATGATTGGGTAGTTAATACATATGCTAAGTGGGACATAAATGCAAAAAATGAACAATTTGGTCAGTGGAGAGCATGGGAAAGA
>JADHME010000022.1 GCA_016780245.1 Flavobacteriaceae bacterium
CAATAATATGTTTAGGAATTGATAATACAAAATTGTTAGAGACATTTAAGCCAATATCTGAAATAATTGTAGAAACTGAGTCAATAGATGAAGCAGTTAAGATTGCAAGTAAAATTGCTGAAAAAAAGGATAATGTTCTTCTGTCTCCAGCATGTGCAAGTTTTGATTTATTTGAAAGTTATGAGGACAGAGGAAACCAATTTAAGCAAGCAGTAAGAAATCTATAAATGAGTTTAAAAAATATAGTTTTTGGGGATAGAGTTTTACTAGTAATTATAATATTACTCTCGCTATTCTCTTTTTTTCCAGTTTTCTCCTCTAGTTCATACTTATCATATGTTATTGATGGATCTTCACCACTATATTATTTAATTAAACATTTCATTGTATTACTATTTGGATTTGCTTTAATGTTTTCAATAAAATTAATCCCTTATAATTTATATAAAGGAATGTCTATAATTTTAATGCCAATTGGAGTGTTGCTTTTAACTTACACGTTATCTAAAGGAACGATAATTGCAGGTTCTGCTGCAAGCAGATGGATAGATATACCAATAGTTGGAATTAGTTTCCAAACCTCTTCGTTAGCTGCAGTAATTATTATTAGTTATGTTGCTAGGTATCTTTCAAAAGTGGATTTAAAAGAAATAAAATTCAAACAAACAATTCTGCCACTATGGGTTCCTGTTTTTCTCTATATTTTATTGATACTCCCATCGAATCTATCTTCAGCATTTCTAATATTTTCCTCAATAATTCTAATATTGTTTATCTCAGGATTTCCTTTTAGACATATGGTTAAAATGTTTTTGATATTGATGCTACTTCTTTCAAGTTTTTACTTTTTAGCTAAAACTTTTCCTGATCAGTTCCCTAATAGAATTGATACATGGATTAGTAGAGTTGAAAATTTTAATTCTACTCAAAACCTAGATGCGAGTTATCAGATTGAAAGAGCAAAAATGGCAATTAATAATGGAGGATTAATTGGAGTAGGAGCAGGAAAAAGCATAATGAAAAATCACCTTCCGCAAAGTAACTCAGATTTTATTTTTGCAATAATTGTTGAGGAGTTTGGTATAATAGGAGGGTCTGTAATTATTCTTTTGTATGTACATATGTTTTTTAGGATACTTATTATAACTCATAAAGCTGATGATAAGTTTGGTAAAATTCTAGTTTCAGGGTTAGGAATCTTGATTTTAATTCAAGCTTTTACTAATATCTCAGTTGCAACTCAAATAATCCCTGTTACAGGACAAAATTTACCTTTAATAAGTAGTGGAGGTTCCTCCGCTTGGATGACATGTATATCCTTAGGAATGATTTTAAGTGTTAGTTCTTCGATTAAAAAAAAGAAAATTGGTTAGAAAAAATAAATTTATAATATCTGGAGGAGGAACAGGAGGTCATATTTATCCTGCAATATCTATTGCTAATATGATAATGAAATCAATTCCAAATTCTGAAGTAAGATTTGTAGGTGCTATTGGTAAGATGGAAATGAAAATTATTCCAAAGCATGGTTTTAAAATTAAAGGATTATGGATTAGTGGTCTTCAGAGATCACTTTCTTTTAAAAATATTTTAGTTCCATTTAAGTTAATTGTTAGCATAATTCAATCCTTAATTGAGCTATTAATTTTTAAACCAAAATTTGTAATTGGCACAGGAGGATATGCTAGCTTCCCAATGCTATTTATTTCATCTCTATTTAAAGTTCCAACCTTAATTCAAGAACAAAACTCATTACCAGGAATTTCAAATAAACTTCTATCGAGATATGCAGATTATATTTCTGTTGCTTATGAAAAAATGGATAAATACTTCCCAGGTAATAAAATTTATTTAACAGGTAATCCAATTAGGGAATCAATCACAAAAAACATAAATATTAGTAATTATAAAAAAACAAATAATATTAAAGATGATAAATTGGTATTAACTGTTCTAGGGGGAAGTCTTGGTGCAGAAAGGATAAATAGAATCATTGAAGATAATATTGAGTTTATAAAGTCTAAAAATGTATTTCTTATATGGCAATGTGGTAATCTTTACTTTGAGAATTATAAACATTTTAATTCTGACTTTATAAAGATTATTGATTTTATAGATGATATAGATTCTGTATATCAGATTTCTGACATTATTATTGCAAGAAGTGGAGCATTAACTTTATCTGAATTAGCTGTTGTAGGAAAACCATCCATTTTAATACCATCTCCAAATGTTGCAGAGAATCATCAATTTTTAAATGCTAAAACAATAGAGGAAAAAGATGCATGCATTTGTATAGAGGAAAAGGACTTGGAATTAATATTTAAAAATAAACTTGATTTACTAATCAAAGATGAAAATCTAAGAAAAGAACTATCAAGAAATATCTCTAGTATGGCACTACCACATGCTTCTAGTGATATAGTTGAAATAATTAAAAAACATTTTAACGATGAGCCATAATAAATATTTTTTTATTGGAGTTGGAGGAATTGGAATGTCTTCTTTAGCAAATTATCTTATTGATACTAAAAATATTGTTTTCGGATATGATAGATCATCGAATAAACTAGTTGATAAGTTAATAGATAATGGGCTTAAGTTTACCGATAAACTAGATATATGTTTAGTGCCTCAGGAATTCTTAGATGATAATGTTATTGTTGTATATACTCCTGCAATAAAAAATGATAATGTATTTCTTGATTTTTTTTCAAATAAGAAAAGAAATAAAATTTTTAAAAGATCTGAAATATTAGGTCAAATATCAGCAAATTCAAAATGTATAGCAGTTGCTGGAACTCATGGTAAAACATCAACTACTGCTATCTTAAGTCATTTATTATACTCTAATAAAGTTAAATTTAGATCATTTGTTGGCGGAATAATGAAAGGATTTGACTCGAATTACATATCTACCGGTGATGAATATGTTATTATTGAAGCAGATGAGTATGACAGGTCTTTTCTCGCTCTAGATCCAGACTACTCTCTAATAACTTCTATTGAAAAAGACCATCTTGATGTTTATGATGACTTGGAATCAATTCTTTCAAGCTTTGAGATTTTTTGTGATAAAACAAAAAAATCTGTTATAGCAGAAAAAAATATTAATATTAAAAAAGATTTCTCGTTCTCAATAGATGAAGATGCAGATTACTCTGCCGATATCATAAAAAACGACCTTAATGGAATTCACTTTGATTTTAAAACTCCAAATAATTTAATTTCAAATATTCATGCAAGAGTAATAGGAAAACATAATTTAAAAAATGTTGTTTCAGCTTTATCATTAATTGATCAAATTGAAGATTTCAATTTAGAAGAATTCATACCATATCTATCCGAATTTAAGGGTATTGAAAGAAGAATGGATATTTATAAATATGAAGACAAGGTAATTGTAGATGACTATGCTCATCATCCTACCGAAATTAAATCAATTTTTGATACAATAGATTCAAATTTTGAAGATAAGCCTAAAGCAGTTATTTTTCAACCTCACTTATATACCAGAACAAGGGATTTAATGGATGATTTTGCTAGAGTTTTATCTTATTTTCATGAAGTATATCTTTTAGATATCTATCCTGCAAGAGAGAAGTCAATTAATGGCATAACTTCAGAAGTTTTACTGAATAAAATAGATGCATCAAAAAAAGAAATTGTTAAAAAGGTTGAAATCAATGATATAATAAATAATACTAATTGTAAAATAATTGCAATTCTTGGTGCAGGTGACCTAACTGTAAATCTAAATAAAAAAATATTTACTAATGAATAGATTTTTAACTACAATTTTCATGCTATCACTAATATCATTTATGATATTATTAAGCTCATTTATTGAATATAATAATCATGAATCAAATACAGAATACAACGTTTACTATGCTCTTGATAACCTATATAACAACAAGCCAATAATTGATAGTATCATGACGAATAAATCAAATATTGAACTATTAAAGACAAATAAATTAAACGAGATTGAGTCTAAATTATATGAAATAGAATCTATACATGAAGCTAATATATTCAGAGATTTTAATTTCAATCTCTCAATAAATATTGAAGAAAGAGCGCCTTTAGCTTATTATGAAAAAAAAGATTCATATATAGATCTATCAGGAAAAATTATAAAAAGAAATAAAGAATTAGATGATAGATTGCCAATATTATCAGGAGAAACTTCAAAAAATAATATAAAAAAAGTAGTAGATGTTATAAAGGCTTTTAATGAAGATGATTTTTTAAACAAAGAATTAGAAAGGATATGGTTTAATGAAGATGAACTTTTTTTGAAGTTAAATAGCTTTCAATTTGATATAAGGTTTGGAGATAACAGCAAAATGAATAAAAAATTAGAAATGTTAAAAGGATTCTGCATATATAACATGGAGATTAAAGGAAATGAAAATTATAAACAGATCGATTTAGTATATGATAACCAATTAATAGCAATTAAAAAATAAATTCATGAATAAAAAATTTTCAGTAGGTCTTGATATCGGTACAACAAAAATTGTAGCAATGGTTGGAGAAAAAAATCAGTTTAATAAAATTAAGGTTCTAGGTGTAGGTAAATCTCAAAGTCTGGGAGTCCACAGGGGAGTTGTTAATAATATTACACAAACTATTCAATCAATAAAAATTGCTATAGATGAAGCTCAATCTAAATCAGGTATAGAAATAAAAGATGTCGCAGTTGGTATTGCAGGTCAACATATTAGAAGCCTTCAACATAGTGATTACATAACTAGGGAAAATCCGGATGAGGTAATTAATAATGACGATATAGATAAATTAATTGATCAAGTATACAAATTAGTTATGTTGCCTGGTGAAGAAATTATTCATGTTCTTCCTCAAGATTTCAAGGTTGATGGTCAATCTGAAATTAAAGAGCCTATAGGTATGTATGGAAGTAGGCTAGAGGCTAATTTCCACATTGTAGTTGGACAAGTATCATCAATTAGAAATATTGGTAAGTGTATTAAAAGTTCAGGATTAGAGATGGGAGATATAACCTTAGAACCATTAGCTTCTTCTGATGCTGTTCTTTCTTTTGAAGAAAAAGATGCAGGAGTTGCTTTAATAGATATTGGTGGTGGAACTACAGATGTAGCAATTTTTAAAGATGGTATTATAAAACATACTGCAGTTATACCTTTTGGTGGAAATGTAATTACTGAGGATATCAAGGAAGGATGCTCAATAATTGGTAATCAAGCAGAACAATTAAAAATAAAGTTTGGATCTGCATGGCCTGGAGAAAATAAAGATTCAGATATAGTATCAATTCCTGGAATTAGAGGGAGAGATCCAAAAGAAATATCACTTAAAACATTATCTAAAATTATCAATGCAAGAGTTGTAGAGATAATTGAGCAGGCTTATTTAGAGATTAAGAATTATGGTCATGAGGATTCAAAAAAGAAACTTATTGCAGGAATTGTTTTAACTGGAGGAGGTAGTCAGTTAAGACACCTTAAACAACTTGTTGAATATATAACAGGTATGGATACAAGAATAGGTTATCCAGGAGAACACCTCTCTGGAGACTCAAATGATTTCAATCCAATTTATTCTACAGCTGTTGGACTATTAATGAAAGCAATAGAGAATAATTCTGAAAACTTAACTAATGAAATTTCTAATTCTACAGGAAATGATCTAGTGAATCAAGAAAGAAAGACAATTCTAGCTAAGTGGGGAGAAGGTTTCAAAAAATTTATAGATAATGTAGACAATACATACGATAATTAACAAAAATTAAAAAAATAAAATAGATATGGATACAAATTTTAGTTTCGATTTACCAAAAAATAAAAGTAATGTTATGAAAGTAATGGGAGTAGGAGGTGGAGGAAGTAATGCGGTTAATTACATGTATAAACAAGGAATCAAAGGTGTTGATTTCATTGTTTGTAATACTGACTCTCAAGCTCTTGAACAGAGTCCTGTGCCTAATAAAATTCAGCTAGGAGTTAATCTTACTGAAGGTTTAGGAGCTGGAGCAAATCCAGAAATAGGAAAATTAGCTGCTTTAGAAAGCTATGAGGAGTTAAAAAATTTACTAGAAACACAAACTAAAATGTTGTTTATAACTGCAGGAATGGGTGGAGGTACAGGAACTGGTGCTGCTCCAATAATAGCTGAAATGGCAAAGGAATTTGATATTTTGACAGTAGGAATAGTTACTATACCATTCAATTTTGAAGGAAAAAATAGAGAACTACAAGCTATTAAGGGTTTAGAGAAATTAAAAAGATCTGTAGACTCTTTAATTATAATAAATAACAATAAATTAAGAGAAGTATATGGTAATCTTGGATTTAAAGAAGGATTCTCAAAAGCTGATGAGGTACTTGCTACAGCTGCGAAGGGAGTAGCTCAAGTTATAACCCATCATTATACTCAAAATATTGATTTAAAAGACGCCAAAACAGTACTTTCAAATAGTGGTACTGCTATAATGGGCTCCTCAACTGCTAGTGGCTCTAATAGAGCAAATGAAGCGGTTATAAAAGCTTTGGACTCTCCATTGCTTAATGATAACAAAATAGAAGGTAGTAAAAATGTTCTTCTGTTAATTATTTCTGGATCTGATGAGATTACTATAGATGAAATAGGAGAGATTAATGAGCATATTCAGAATGAAACAGGTAACAGTGCAAATATAATAATGGGAGTTGGAGAAGATCTTGATCTTGGAAACAATATATCTGTTACTGTTATAGCTACTGGATTTGGTGATGAAAAACAACAGAGTTTAGTGAGCTCGGAGACTAAGAAAGTTATTTATACACTTGATGAAGATCATCCATTTGAAAAGAAATTAATTGAAGAAGATCTAGATGAGGAAACTGAAATAATAGAAGATAAATCAAATGATGAAAGCCTATACGATTTTCAACAAAAGAAGATTGAGAGTGAAATAAATGAAATTTTAAGAAACATAGAAATTAGCTATGAAGTAGTTGAAGCAGATGAACAATTAATAGATATAAATGAAATTGAATTAATAGATTTTGAACATGTTTTACCTGAGGATGTAGATATTATAGATAATCAAGAAAATTATGATGAAATATCCTTTGGTCTATTTTCAGATAATTTGGAGAAAGAAATAATTAATAATAATGACTTTGAAGAAAATAATGTTGATGAGCAAACTTCGCAATTTGATGAAATAAATTCATTCGTGGATAATGAAGATGAGGAAGGTATAGAGTTTATAAAATTAGATCTAAATGATAATGTAAATCAAATAGAAGAAATTAAAACAGGTGAAGAAGAATCCAATAATGAAACCATAGATTACCAAGAGGATAATTATTTATTTGAAAAACCAATAGAGGTGGATTCCGATAATGAAAATATAATTAGAAGGGAAAATTTAAAAAAATATAACCATGTTTTTAAAGGTAATAATTCTTCAATTGAAGATTTAGAAAAAATACCAGCATATAAAAGGATGGGTATTGAAATAAATAATTCAAAGTCTGAGGGTGATGAAATATTTTCAAAGACTATTCTAAATGAAGAGAATAAATTAGAATTTCCAGATGTTAACACATATTTACATGATAACGTAGATTAATTAGAATGAATATAGAAAATCAAATTAATGAGTCTATTAAAGACTCAATGAAAAAAAAAGATAGTCTCAGACTAGAATCGTTAAGATCAATTAAATCTGCAATTCTACTAGAGAAGACTAAGTTTTCTTCAGATAAGACTTTAGATGAGAATGAAATTATAAAAATTCTTCAAAGGCTTATTAAGCAAAGAAATGATAGTGCAAAAATCTATAACGAACAAAATAGAGAAGATTTAGCAAATATTGAAGTTGCCCAATCAAAAATTATTTCAGAGTTTCTTCCAGAACAACTGAATGAAACAGAATTAACAGAAATAATAAACATTACAATAAAAGAGTTAAATGCTTCCTCAATGAAAGATATGGGAACTGTTATTTCTGAAGTTAATAAAAAAATATCAGGAAGAGCCGAGGGAAGAATAATAGCTGAAATAGTTAAAAATAAATTATCAAATTAATAAGTTGTAAAATCTCTAAGTAACTAAATTTTTAGAATCATCCTTACTTTCATATTCTTTAGACTCAATTATATTAATAAGTCTAATACAAATTATATATATATCATTAAACGAGATATAAAGCGGTGTTAATGCAATTCGAATTATATTAGGGGGTCTAAAATCTACAATAATCTTTTTTTCTCCATGATATTCTGGATCTGTAAGGCACTTTGTTATTCTCCATGATTCTTCATGGACTATTGATATATGAGAACCTCTATCATCTTTATTTTTAGGAGTAATAATTTTAAATCCTAAATTCATTAACCTATCATTAAAAATTTCAGTAAAAAAGTTATATAAATCTATAGCCTTATTCTCTATTTTTTTTGTTGTTGCATTTATAGTTATGTCTAGTGAAGAATCTAAAGTAGACATCGAAATTATATGGGGTGTTCCACTAGAGAATTTACTCATTGATTCTGACTGAATATATGTCTTTGAGAAATTAAATGGATCTGAATGACTAAACCACCCTTTTATTGGGGACTTAAGCCCTATCTGTTTTTCATTTCTAGCGTATATAAAAGCTGGTGACCCTGGACCTCCATTTAAATATTTATAGGTACAACCTATCGCATAATCAATATCATTGACTTTCATATTTATATCTATAGCTCCAATTGCATGACTTAAATCCCAAATAACAATACTATCGTTTTCTTGACAAATTCTATTAATTTTTTTTACAGGATATCTGTATGAAGATTTGTAAGTAACAAGTGATAGAACAATTATACCTTTATTATTCTTAATAAATTGCTCAAGCACATCAACATCTGGTAGATAATTATCATACTCTAGAAGATTAAATTTTAAATTGTAATCATTACAAATGCCCTCGCATATATATATATCTGAAGGAAAATTAAGATTGTCAGTAGAGATATTTGTAATACTGTCGTTACTTTTTATAAGGCTTAATAGTAACTTATAAAGATTTAAAGAAGTAGATCCACCTACATATATTTCAGTTTCATTTGAATTTAAGATTGTTGAAATTTTCTTAGAAACTTTATTAGGCAGGTTAATCCATGAATTATTCCAGCTTGAGATAAGATTTTGCCCCCATTCATTATTTATAACTTTATTAACGGCCTCTTTAGTTTTTTTTGAAAGTAGACCTAGAGAATTACCATCAAAATATAATTTATCATTTGGGTAGATGAATTCACTTTTGAATTTATTTAGTTTATCTTTTGAATCTAATTCTTTTGCTAATTTCTCTAGTCTATCCAAGTTTCATAAATTTTTTTTGCCCATTCTAAATACATCAATCCACTTGGATGAAGATTATCAGAAGCTAATAAATTACTTTCATTTAGTGCCCTTCTGGAAATCTCTGTAATATCAACATACTTTAGTCCATTAATATTTGCAAAATTTATTAAGCTATTGTTAAATAAATTTATTTCAGATGAAATTACTTCTCTATTATATGAATTTCCAAAAGGAGTATATCCCCAATCTGGTATAGAAACAATAATGATATTTCCATTATTTTTTTTAAGACTATTCATCTTATCCATTAGTTTGTTAAGATCTTCCTCAAATTCATCAATAGATCTTGAATTAAATTGGTTGTTTACTCCAATTAAAAGAGAAACATAGTCATACTTTTGAGTAAAATTAGTTTGACTAATTGCATTCAAAAGATCATAAGTCTTCCAACCAGTTTTAGCTATGATTTCAGGTTTTTCAAAGTCTAGACCATTTTCATAAGCAACTTCGACAAATTGATTTGGCCATCTTTCATTTTCGTTTACTCCTTCTCCAATTGTGTAGCTATCACCTAGAGCTAGAAAATTAAATTTTGAGATACTTGAGTTAATTAAATCAATTTCATTTGATTCAAAATTTTCATTTTCAATATCACTATAGCTTATGTCGTTTTCTGCATTATTTTGAGGATTACAGGATAATGACAATAAAAAAACAGAAACTAATATACTTCTTATGAATATGTCCATTTATAATTTTACTGAATATAAATTTAGTAATTATCTTATTTAAGAGCATCAATTGCAATATTATAATCGGGTGAATTAAATATGTAACTTCCAGCAACTAGAACATCTGCTCCATTACATTTAAGATCTTGAAAGTTATCTTTATTTACTCCTCCATCTACTTCTATTAATGCATTTGATTCAGATGAAATAATTAAATGTTTTAATTCTTTAAGTCTATCTATTGTAGATTCAATAAATTTTTGACCAGCAAACCCAGGATTAACTCCCATTAAACAAATTAAATCAACCTTTTTGATGTATTCTTTTAATTCAGATATAGGAGTTTCAGGATTTATAGCAATTCCAGCTTTTAGAGAGGATTCATGAATCTTATTTATAATTTGATTTAAATTATTTGTTGCCTCTATGTGAACTGTAATTATATCAGATCCAAGATTTATAAATTCAGTTATATACTTTTCAGGCTCAACGATCATAAGATGAACATCTAAAGGCTTTTTAGTTAGTTGTCTTATGGTCCTCACAATTGGCATACCAAAAGATATATTAGGAACAAACAGTCCATCCATAACATCTAGATGAAACCAATCGGCATTGCTTTTATCTATTTTAGAACACTCTAAAGATAAATTAGCAAAATCTGCTGCAAGAATAGAGGGAGAAACTTTTACTGACATATTTCCCAATATATAGTTTTAAATAGTAATACAGAAAATCAATTAGAAAAAGATATAAACAGGCTTAATTAACTATCCAAGATAAGTTTTCAGAATTTTGCTCCTAGAGGTATGCTTTAACCTTCTAATAGCTTTTTCTTTGATTTGTCTAACTCTTTCCCTAGTCAAATCAAATGTTTCACCAATTTCTTCTAAAGTCATCGCATGTTGATTACCTAGACCAAAATACAATCTTACAACATCAGCTTCTCTAGGGGTTAAAGTATCAAGAGCTCTCTCAATTTCAGTTCTAAGAGATTCATGTAGAAGTTGTCTGTCAGGATTTGGTGATTCTCCACTATTTAAGACATCATATAAGTTAGAGTCTTCACCTTCAACCAAAGGTGCGTCCATTGACACATGTCTCCCAGAATTTTTTAAAGATTCTTTTACATCATTAACAGTCATATCAAGCTCTTTAGCAATTTCTTCTGCTGAAGGTGCTCTCTCATGAGCTTGCTCAAGAAACGCATAAGTTTTATTTATTTTATTAATAGAACCAATCTTATTTAATGGTAATCTAACAATTCTTGATTGTTCAGCTAAAGCTTGAAGGATTGATTGCCTAATCCACCATACAGCATATGAGATAAATTTAAAACCTCTAGTTTCATCAAATCTTTGAGCAGCCTTAATTAAACCAAGATTACCTTCATTAATAAGGTCAGGAAGTGTTAATCCTTGATTTTGGTATTGCTTAGCTACAGATACTACAAACCTTAAATTGGCTTTAGTCAGTTTTTCTAGAGCAAATTGATCTCCGGCTTTAATCCTTTGAGCTAATTCTACTTCTTCCTCAGCTGTAATAAGGTCAACCTTTCCAATCTCTTGAAGATATTTATCTAGAGAAGCAGTTTCTCTATTGGTTACCTGCTTTGTTATTTTTAATTGTCTCATAGACTAATTAATGCCACAAAAATTGTTCCAAATTGAAAAAATTTAAGATTTTTTTTCAAGTAAAACTTTTCTGGAAATTTTAGATTTTTTTGTTCTAGGATCAATTCCCAAATATTTTATTTCGATTTGATCACCAATGTTTAAATAATCAGTTACATTATTAACTCTCTCCAATGCAATTTCAGATACATGTAATAGAGCTTCTTTTCCAGGAACAAATTCAACTACTGCCCCAAAATCAAGAATCTTGATTACTTTGACATTATATACTTCATCGATTACAGGCTCAAAAACTAGATTTTTAATTCTGTCGATAGCATAATTAATCTTTTCTTGATCAACCCCTAGGATTTCAATAACACCGATTTCATCTTTCTCATTTATTACAATTGTAGTTTCAGTATCCTTTTGAAGTTCTTGAATATTTTTACCTCCTGGCCCTATTACCAGTCCAATAAAGTCCTTACTGATTTCAAGATTAACCATTTTAGGTGCATGTGCTTTAACAGAATCGTTTGGATTATTTATTGTTTCATCTAGTTTATTCAATATATCCAATCTTCCATTTTTAGCTTGACCAAGTGCTTCAATTAAAATCTCGTATTTTAATCCTTTAATTTTGATATCCATTTGACATGCAGTAATTCCATCTTTAGTACCTGTTACTTTAAAGTCCATATCTCCAAGATGATCTTCATCACCTAAAATATCAGATAATACAGCATATTTATCACCCTCAGTTATTAAACCCATTGCTATACCAGAAACATTACTTTTAATGTTAATTCCAGCATCCATCAATGCAAGAGATCCCGCACAGACTGAAGCCATAGAGGAAGATCCATTAGATTCTAAAATTTCAGACACAATTCTAACTGTATATGGACAGTCAGATGGCATAACTTTTTTTAGAGCCCTTTGAGCAAGATTTCCATGACCAACTTCTCTTCTTGAAGTTCCTCTCAATGGTCTTGCCTCTCCAGTTGAAAATGGTGGAAAATTATAATGTAAATAAAAAGTCTCTTCAGATTGATCAGTTGGCATATCAATTACGTTGGCTTCTCTGCTTGTTCCAAGAGTAACTGAAGCTAGAGCTTGCGTCTCACCTCTTGTAAAGACTGCAGATCCATGAGTAGATGGTAAGTAATTGATTTCAGTCCAAATATTTCTAATGTTATCAGGTTTTCTTCCATCAAGCCTTATACCTTCATTAAGAACTAAATCCCTAACTGCCTTTTTTTGTGATTTACTAAAGTAATTTAGAATAAGATCTTTCTTTTCTTCATACGTTTCTTCATCGAACGATTCGACTAATTCTTGCTTTACATTTGAAAAAAGTTCACTTCTTTCATTTTTTGAAAGACCTTTTTTTGCTATATCATAACATTTTTGATAAGTTTTTTCAATAATTTGATTTTCTAATTCTGTGTCTTCCTCAGCGGAATCATATTCTCTTTTTTCAGAACTTACTCCAACAAGCTCGATAAGCTCTTTTTGAGCCTTAATTTGAGCTTTAATCTCTTCATGGGCATATCTTATTGCCTCTGTCATTTCCTCTTCAGAAATCTCATTAAATTCCCCTTCAACCATAACAACTGAGTCTTCACTAGCACCAACCATCATATTTATATCAGATTCTTCAAGCTGAGCTTTCGATGGATTTATTAAGAAATTTCCATCAATTCTTGCCACTCTAACTTCAGAAATAGGACCATCAAATGGAATATCAGACAATGATAGTGCAGCAGAAGCAGCCAGCCCCACTAATGCATCTGGCATAACGTTTTCATCGTGAGACATTAATTGTATCATAACCTGGGTTTCATTATAATAATCCTTTGGAAATAAAGGTCTTAGAACTCTGTCAACAATTCTCATTGTTAAAATCTCCTCATTACTTGGTCTTGCTTCTCTTTTGAAAAAACCACCTGGAAATCTACCAGCAGAGGCAAATTTCTCTCTATAATCAACTGTCAAAGGAAGAAAATCTAATGTTGACTCTCCATAATTGGAAACTACAGTAGATAATAACATACAGTTTCCCATTTTTATTACAACTGAACCGTGTGCTTGTTTTGCTAGTTTACCTGTTTCAATGATAATCTCACGGCCATCATTTAAAACAATTGTTTTTGATAAAGGTTTTGGATTCATAATCTAGTTTTGGTTTAAATTAATTGTTGTGTGAATATTTAGACAACCAAACTAAATTTTATTTTCTGATACCAAGTTTTTTAATTATATCACGGTATCTTTCAATATCTGTTTTCTTTAAGTACTCGAGTAAGTTTCTTCTTTTACCAACCATCTTAACCAAGGATTTCTCTGTATTGAAGTCCTTTGCATTAGTTTTAAGATGATTAGAAAGATGATCAATTCTCTTTGAGAAAAGTGCAACCTGACTTTCAGCAGAACCGGTATTTTTTTTACTTTTACCAAATTCCTTAAAAATATCTTCTTTCTTAAGTACTGTCATTCAATTATTTTTGAGCCGCAAATATAGTAGTTTATATTTAAATAAGTAAATTATTTATTCATATTTACGAAGGGGAGAATTCTGGATTAAATCTATGTAAAGATTAACTTTCTTCTTTAAATCTTTCCTATGAGTAATAAAATCTAAAAATCCCTTTTCTAGTAAAAACTCACTTTTTTGAAATCCGTCAGGTAAATCCTGTCCAGTAGTATCTTTAACAACTCTTGGCCCTGCAAAAGCAATAAGTGCATTGGGTTCAGCTATATTGATATCTCCTAGCATTGCAAAAGAAGCAGTTGTTCCTCCGGTAGTTGGATCAGTACACAAAGAAATGTATGGTAATTTTGCCTCGGATAAATCATTGAGTTTTGCAGATGTTTTAGCCATCTGCATTAGTGAAGTAGCAGATTCCATCATTCTAGCTCCTCCAGATTTTGAAATAACAAGAAGAGGACATTTATATTTAATTGCATAACTTATTGCAAGAGATATTTTTTCTCCAACAACTGATCCCATTGATCCTCCAATAAATTTAAAGTCCATACAGGCAATTACAAGATTTTTTCCGTACGATTTACCATAACCAATCCTAATGGCTTCATAAAGTTTAGTATTGCTTTGAGCATCTTTTAATCTATCGGAATATTTTTTTTGATCTTCAAATTTTAAAAAATCAACAGAAGTCATTTTGGCATTGAACTCTTTAAATTTATTATCAAAAAGTATTTCAAAGTATTCTTTACTTCCAATATGGACATGATAGTCGTCTTCAGGACTAACATACATATTTTCAGCTAGTTCCTTTGTTTCAATTATTTTACCACTAGGAGTTTTGTACCAAAGACCAGCAGGTATATCTTTTTTTTCTTCGGTTTTTGTACTAATATTTTTGTTTGTTCTTTTGAACCAACTCATACTATTAGGTTTTAATCTAAGGTATTGATATTATTTAAATCCTCAAAGGCTTTTATAAGTCTTGTTTTAAAAGTCTCTTCTCCTTTTCTAAGCCATACCCTAGGGTCATAATATTTTTTATTAGGTATATCATCACCATCTGGATTACCTATTTGTTTCATTAAATATTCAGACTCTCCAATCATATAATCTCTAACACCTTCTGTAAATGCAAATTGAAGGTCTGTATCTATATTCATTTTTATGACACCATAATCTATAGCTTCCCTTATTTCCTCAACTGAAGAACCAGAGCCGCCGTGGAATACAAAATCAAGTGAATTAGATGGTAAATTGAATTTTTCTGAAACAAACTCTTGCGAATTCTTTAAAATTTTAGGAGTTAATTTCACGTTTCCTGGTTTATATACTCCATGAACATTACCAAATGCAGCAGCGATCATAAAATTATCGCTAATTGTGCTAAGCTCAGAATATGCATAAGCAACTTCTTCTGGTTGAGTATAAAGTTTAGATGAGTCAATATCAGTATTATCAACACCATCTTCTTCTCCTCCTGTTACACCTAGTTCTATCTCTAGTGTCATCTCTAAATCAGTTAGCTTCTTAAGATATTCTTTACATGTGCCTATGTTATCCTCTAATGATTCTTCCGATAAATCAATCATATGAGATGAAAATAAGGGATACTCATTTTTTTTGTAAAATACTTTACCATAATCAAGCAGTCCATCTATCCATGGTAATATACTCCTGGAACAGTGATCGGTATGAATTATAACCTTAGAATTATAATTATCAATTACTTTGTGTATATGATATGCACCAGCAACTGAGCCAGCAATAGAAGCTTTAAAATTTTCGTTTGACATACCTTTACCAGCTATAAATTGAGAGCCGCCATTAGAAAACTGAATAATTACTGGGCTATTTAACTCTGACGAGGTTTCTAGGACAGAATTTATAGTATTATTTCCTGATACGTTAATCGCAGGTAATGCAAACTTTTTTTCTTTAGCAAGATTAAATAATTTTTGGTTTTCTTTTCCGTAGATAAAGTTATTTTTCAAAATATTTTTTTTGTTAATTTTTGTCAAAAGTATTAAACTTATTCCTAAAATGGGTAATTAATACCAATATTAAATACTGCTTTTCTTAAAGTGAAATCATTAAACCATCTTTCACTTTTTTCTCTTGCAGGATTGTATGTTTTAAAGCCAGTATCAAGTCTTAAAACAAAGAAATTCAAATCATATCTAAGTCCAACTCCTGAACCAATTGCAAGCTCTCCTAAATCTGAAAAACTATCGAATTTCATTGAGCTATCATTTACATTATCATTTAAGTTCCAAATATTTCCAACATCAATAAAGAACGCACCATTCAACTTACCACTGATCTTACTCCTATATTCTAGATTAAATGCAATTTTAAAATTAGCTTCATTAAACTCATTTGTATTGTTACTGCTTCCAGGACCTAACTTATATGCTTTCCAAGCCCTGTTGTCATTTGATCCTCCTGCGTAATAAGATCTTGTAAATGGTATGTAATCAGAATTTCCATATGGAATAGCTACTCCTGAAAATGCTCTGAATGCAATTATATCACCTTTGTTTAAAAGTAAATGCTTAATATAGCTTATCTCTGCTTTTGTATATTGTGAGGGCAGAATATTAGATATTTCAACTTTACCATTAGAGTTAAGGTTATTGCCTCTTAGTACCTCATTAAAAATATTTCCAACCATTTCTAATTTGATTCTAAGTTGGAAGAAGTCTTCATCTAAAAAGTTTTCTTGCGTATTTCTGTTAATGGTTATTGAGGAACCAACTATTAAATTATTCTCAGTTAATCGCTCCTTTCTTTCTAAAATAGAATTAACATCTTTATAAAAGTCATTACTGGAACTCAAAGAAGTTTGATTATTTAAAACTTGATCAATAAATAAATCAGATCCTTCTGGAATTGTCAAATCTCCATTATCATTAATCAGTGACTGGTCAATATTATATAGTGAAGAAATATAATTTAGCTTATCATATGAATTTCTATATACATTGAAGTAATTAGAAATATTTTGATTATTGACATATTCAAAATCTAAAAGTTTAAAATTTATTTTTGATAATATGGAAGGATTCCAATTTACCTCGTAAATACCACTGTAATACTGCTTATCTAAACCAATATTTTTTTGAACTGTTGATCCAAGAATTATGTTAGTTATTGGATTCATATCCTTTTGTATAATCTTTTCTGTATTAATAGGTAGAATTGCTCTCGGTATTCTTAGATTGATATTTCCACCTAACTCAAAGAGATTAAAAAAAGAATCATCCGGTATCCCTATATCTTTTGATGCACCTATTGAATTCTTTAAATTAATTGATAAATTTTCTGTTCCTCTGAAAATATTCCTAATATTTAGATTTGTACCGAACGAAATCCCAAAATCTTCAATATTTGAATGAGTAAAGTCTAGATCAAATCCTAGACTAAATCTGTTTCTAGGTAATAGATAAATTGATGATATTAAAGAGCTGTCTTTCTCTTCCATTAAAATTCTAGGGTATTTAAAATTCCCTAGATTAGAGAAATATCTTGATGTCAAAAGTTTGTTGTCTTCGTTGTAATTCTCTCCCTTTTTAAAGAAGATAGGTTCAGTTATTGATTTTGGAGAATAATTTAAACTACCCTTAGAGAAAATATTTATGCCATTATAATTTATTGAATCAGTATATGACTCAATGTTTGATAACTCATCTGAAGACTCTACATAGATATTAATCTGATCAATCTTTTTAATTTCGTAATTATCATCTACACTGGGATTAGATATGTTAAGAATAATAGGTATTTTTTTCACAACACCTGTACTGTCAATTAATACATTATAACTAATGCTTCTTTGTTGAAAGTCATATACACCGTTATTTTTATATAAGGAAAAAATTCTGTCTCTCTCTAAGAGAAGTTTATTAATTGAGAAATACTCTCCTTTTTTTAAAAAACTATTTCCAATATTTGCTCTATGAAGAGAGTCTAAATCTTTTGATTTAATATTCACAGTTATGGAATCAAGTAAATATCTATCATTAGTTTTAACTTTATATTTAACTCTTGCTTGGTTGTCATTAACAATAGTATCATAGTTTACTTCTGAATCAAAATACCCTATGTTATTATAAAACTGTTTAAGTCTTCTAATATTGTTATCATAATTAATATCTGAAAGTCCTACAGGTTCTTGTCCAAGTCCTTTTAAAAAATTATTAAATGATCTGTTGTACCTCTTAAGTTGAGTAATTTGTTTTTGAGAAATAAGTTTTTTTAAACGATTTTCTCTATTATTTTTTTTCAGCCATACATCAAATTTTTCATCTGGATTTTGGCTTGCAAGGTTATTTATTGCAAGACCCAAAGGATATCCTAGAAATTTATTAATTGGAGATGGTTGAATAAGAAGACTAACAGGGTCTCTCTTTATGATGCTATCATTTACTTCAAAGATATTCTCAACAAGTATAGGGTCTTCAAAATTTTCGTAAATCCTTGTGCTACAGCTACTTATAAAAAGATAAATAACAATTATAGAAAGTGTTAATGAGCTTTTAGTAAAAGGCAAACCTAATTTTTTACTAAATTACGTTTTTTAGATCAATAATTTCTCTGTCTAACTACTTCAAAAATTACTGCTGATAAAGCTGAGGAAACATTCAGCGAATCAATTTTTGCACTAATTGGAATTTTAATTACATCATCAGATAATTTTAGAATCCCTTTACTAATTCCTTTATCCTCAGATCCTAAAACCAATCCTATTGATTTTTTATAATTAACATCGTAAATAGTATTAGTACCTCTCTCTGACAAGCTAAATATGCTAACACCTAGAGAATTAAGATGTATTATCGCATCTTTAAGATTATTAACTCTAGCAATTGGAATTTTAAATACTGCACCAGCTGATGTTTTAACAACATCTGAGTTAATAGGAGCAGAGTTATTTTGTGATATTATTATTCCTGAGACATTAGCAGCTAATGAAGTCCTTATTATGGCTCCAAAATTTCTAGTGTCTGTTATTCCATCGAGTAAAAGATATGTTAGGTTCTCTTTCTCATTATATGTGTTTGAGATTAAATCCTCTAGAGATATAAGTGATACAGGAGAGAGAATTGCTACTGCACCTTGATGGTTTTTGTTTTTATACTTATTAAATTTTTCTTTTGGAACAAATGAAAATTTTATATTATTCTTTTCTAGCTGATTTATTAGTGATCTAAATAAGCTACTAGTAGATGCAGACTTTATTAAATATACTTTAGATATTTCCTTTGATGCATCTATTGCTTCAATAATACTTCTTATTCCGTATATTTCTATTTGCTTGTCCATATGTAAAAAAAAAAGGAGGTTTAAAAAAACCTCCTTTTATTAGTATTGACTAATCAAATTACTGACAAATATTCATAGCCTTGAATCCAACTGTAGGACTTGTTCCGTCCGATAAAGCAGTTTGAGATCCAGAACCATCTAAACCTGTCCAGTTAACTTGATAAGTAATCTCACTATCCCAGTCTCCTGATGTAAATGCGAAACCGAAAGTTGAAGCACCAGCTGGAACTGTGAACGAAGTTGTTCCGTCAGTTCCTGAAACAGTCCATGATGTAGTTACACCATCGATTGTCCACTCTAGCGTAGCACCATTCCAACCATCTCCATAACTGTCCTGACCTGTAATTGTGTAAACACCAGGTACAGCACCAGTATTGTTTGCATCAAATCTACATCCAATTACAAGTGGATATTGATATGGAGATCTAAAATATGACTGAGTCATAGATCCAGTAACATTTGTTCTTGAGAAACTTCTTCCATTAGTAAGGTTTAATTGAAATCTTACTGTTACGACATCATTACCTCTAAAGCTACCAACTCCAAGTGCACCAAGTGCCTGAGTTAGTGATAAAGATATGTCGAATCTAGGAAGACCTACAGGACCATCATACATATCAGATCTATTAATAGTCTGATATAATACTTCAGCACCTGAGTTAAACTTCAAGTAAACTTCAACATTTTGAGTCAAACCACCCATTTCTGCGTCGTGTGGCTCAAGAGTCCAGTTAACTACTGAAGTTCCTGGAGTAGCAGCTTGGTATTCACCTGACTGAGATATTTGTCTAAGTGCAGCACCTTGCTCATACTCTTTAAGCATGTAGTCAGTCATCATCTCGTAACCTCCATACTCATCAGAAGAAAATTCTTTTGAACATGAAACTACTAGAGTAATTAAACTAA